>JAUNCB010000060.1 GCA_030526765.1 Bacillota bacterium | reverse complement strand
GCTTCGGGAAGAATGGTGAAAAGAATTTCGAAGGTACCATTACAGAGCTGCAGATGCGTACATATCTGGTGATGCGTGATTTCCGCAGAAAACGCAACAAAGCGGGTTTTGCATACGGCTGGCCTGTTGCAGTTTACGCAACGCCCGAACAGATCTGGGGCGATGCGCTGGTGGGCAGTGCGTATCAGGAAAAACCGGAAGAATCTGCGAAAAGGATATACCGGTATATCAAAGAACAATATCCTGTTGCAGAGGATAAACAGATTAAAAAGGTTTTGGGTATAAGCGGTGGGAAGGAATACTAAAACCGCAAAGGCTGTATCTGAAAAACTGCTTGCGTAAACATACGGGAGGAAAAAAAGACACGATCCTATAAGGAAGAAGGTGATTGGTTGAAAATATTTGAGATCCTTTACCGGGAGAATTATCAGAAAATATATGCCTTTTTATATCGTCTTTGTGCGGATGCTGATTTGGCAGAGGATCTGACACAGGAAACCTTTTTGCAGGCTTACAGATCCTTTCATAAATTCCGCGGCGACTGCGAGGTATTCACATGGCTGGCGTCGATTGGAAAGCATGTATATTTTAAATATCTGAAAAAGAAAAAAATGCATTTGGATTCCGCCAATCTGGAACTGGTTGCCCAGAGCTATATGAAAGGGGATATCAGCCCGGAGGAGCATGTGCATAAAAAGGATGTAGAGGATGCGGTTCGCAAGATCGTAGAGGATATTCCAAAGAAATATCGGGATGTTGTGCTTCTTCGCATCTATGCAGAACTACCCTTTTCTCAGATCGCACAAATTCTGAAGATCAGTGAAAGTTCCGCAAAAGTAATTTATTTCAGAGCTAAGAAAATGTTGATGGAGGTGTTGCAGCATGAGTTGGAAATGTGATGTGGTAACAGATTTTGCGCCGCTGTATCATGACGGGGTGGCAAGTGCAGCAAGTAAAAAATTGATCAGGAAGCATTTAAAAGAATGTGCGGAATGCGCCGCATATTATAAAAAATATACCCCTGCGGAAAATGTGAAAATAGAGATGCCCGTTTCCGAGGCGGAAGATTTTGTACAGCTGGCAAGGCGAATGCGCAAGCGCCGTTTATTGCTTTGGGCAGGATTTTTGTCTTATGTTAGTGTGACTATTGCGACACTTGCGCTGTTTTGGGCAGAAAAAAACAAAAAAATATAAAAAAAACAGAAAAATTTTTCAAACGCCAAAAATGTTGAGAACTCAATGATTTTTGGCGTTTTTTCTTTTGGGACGAAAATTTTTTTTGAAAATCGGTGTAACCTTTTTGTAAATTCGGGGTACTAACCTTTCGAAACCAAAAAATCAGCAGGAGGATCGAAAATGAGTTTTCGCATATTAGGAACAGGGATGTATGTTCCGCCAAGGGTTGTGACCAATGACGAGCTGTCACAGTTTTTAGAAACCAATGACGAATGGATACGGCAGAGGGTCGGTGTCAGAGAGCGCCGCATCAGCACGCAGGAAACGGCGGCGGATATGGCGGTTAAGGCGGCGGCTGCCGCTTTGGAAAACAGCGGTGTCGCACCGAAGGAGATCGATCTGATCCTGGCGGCAACCGTCAGCGGCGAAAGCATTTCCCCCTCTGTTTCCTGTATGGTGCAGAAGGAGCTGGGGCTTTCCTGTATGGCAATGGATATCAATGCGGCCTGCTCCGCCTTTGATTTTCTGCTGGAAACGGCGGCCGGCTTTTTTGCCAGAGGCAAGGTGCAGAAGGTGCTTGTCATCGGGGCAGAGCGTATGAGCCGTATTCTGGACTGGGAAGACCGCAGTACCTGTGTTATTTTTGGTGACGGTGCAGGGGCGGTAGTCCTTGGTGTCGGTGAAAATTATATGGATGCCGTTTTCGATGTGAAGGGCGGAGAGGATGTGATCGATATTCGGCAGTCGGTGGGGACATCTCCCTTCTATGAAAGAGGACAGGAGAAAAAGCCTGTGGTCCATATGGAAGGGCAGGAGACCTTTAAATTTGCAGTCAGGGCGATCTGTCGGGACTGTGAAAGGATCCTGCGGAGAAACGGACTGACGTTTGACGAGATCGCTTATATCGTGCCGCATCAGGCCAATATTCGCATCATCGATTTTGCCGCCAGAAAAATGAAGGTGCCGCAGGAGAAGTTTTATACGAACATCGAAAGATACGGCAATACATCCTCTGCCAGTATCCCCATCGCGCTGGATGAACTGAATCGGGCGGGGAAACTGAAAAAAGGCGACCTGCTTTTGCTCCCTGCCTTTGGCGGCGGGCTGGCAAGTGCCTGTTGTTTATTAAGATGGTAAAAGAAAAAGGAGAATGAAAAATGATGGTATTTGAAAAAATCACAGCAATGTTAGCAGAAAAACTGGAATGCGATGCAGCAGAGATCAGAATGGAAACAGAATTCAGCACACTGGGGATCGACTCCCTGGATATGATGGAGCTGCTGATGAATCTGGAAGAGGAATTCGGCACAGAGATCGAAATGGGCGAAAACAAAGTAAACACAGTTTCGGAACTGGTCACACTGATCGAAGCGAATCTGGCGTAAAAGAGTAAGGAGGGCGATGATATGATCGTTTCACCGATTTGTGAGATGCTTGGCATCGAATATCCGATCTTTCAGGGCGGCATGGCATGGATCGCAGACGGCAGGCTGGCGGCGGCGGTGTCCAATGCAGGCGGTCTGGGTATCATTTCTGCCATGAACGCAGGCGGGGAGCATCTGCGGGAGCAGATAAAAATTGCAAGGGAGCTGACCAAGAAGCCCTTTGGGGTAAATATCATGCTGATGAGCCCCCATGTGGAGGAGGTTGCCCGTATTGCGGCGGAGGAAAAAGTGGCAGTGGTGACAACAGGCGCAGGCATTCCGACGAAATATATGCCGCTGTGGAAGGAAGCGGGCATCAAGGTGATCCCTGTGGCGGCTTCCGTTGCCGCCGCAAAAATGATGGCCCGTGCAGGTGCCGATGCCGTGATCGCTGAAGGCGGTGAATCCGGCGGTCATATCGGCGAGCTTGCTACCATGCCGCTGGTGCCGCAGGTGGTGGATGCGGTGGATATCCCCGTACTGGCGGCAGGCGGCATTGGTGACGGCAGAGGCGTGGCGGCGGCATTTATGCTGGGTGCTGCAGGGGTGCAGATGGGTACACGCTTCCTTCTGGCGGAGGAGTGCGGTGTCCATAAAAACTATAAGGACTGTGTATTGAAAGCAATCGATGTTTCCACCACAGCCACGGGCAGGCGTTTTGGCGGCAGTACCTGCCGTGTCATCAAAAATCAGTTTGCCCGTGACTTTCTGAAGCTGGAATACGAGCCCGAAACCACAGCAGAAATGATAGATCGTCTGGGCGTCGGTGCCCTGCGAAAAGCGGCGATAGAAGGAGATACCAGGGAAGGCTGTGTTATGGCAGGGCAGATCAGCGGTATGCTGAAGCAGACACAGCCCGCAGCACAGATCATCGGCGAGATCGTTGCGGAAGCGGAAAATCTGCTGAAAGGAGCGGCAAAATGGGTAAGATAGCATTTGTTTTTTCCGGTCAGGGGGCGCAGAAAGCGGGCATGGGCAGGACTTTTTATGAAGCCGCTGAAACAGTAAGACGGCTGTTTGACGATGCGGAGAAAATCAGAAAAGGCACACTGCGCCAGTGCTTTACGGGGACAGCGGAAGAGCTGAAGGAAACGCAGAACACCCAGCCCTGTCTTTATCTGGCAGATCTGGCAGCGGCGATCGCCCTCTCTGAAGCAGGGGTCATGCCTGCGGGGGTGGCAGGCTTTTCTCTGGGGGAATTGCCTGCGCTGGCATTTGCCGAAGCATACGATCCTCTGGACGGGTTCAGGCTTGCCTGTGTGCGGGGGGAAGTGATGGCGAAGGCGGCGGCAGAGCATCCTGCATCCATGGTGGCGGTGATGAAGCTGGAAAACGAAAGGATCGAAGGGATCTGCAAGCAGTTTAGACAGGTGTATCCTGTGAATTACAATGCCCCCGGGCAGCTGGTCACAGCCGCAGCGAAAGAGGAAGCAGACGACTTTTATAAAGCGATCCGTGAAGCAGGCGGCAGAGGGATGCCTGTTGCCGTGGGCGGTGGCTTTCATTCCCCCTTTATGGAGGAAGCGGCAAAGGCATTTGCGTCAGAAATTCGGAAATTTCCACTGCGTCAGCCGAGGATCCCCGTTTACTCCAACTATACAGCAGAGCCCTACGATGAAAATGTGGCGGCGCTGATGATAAATCAGATCGATCATAGCCTGCGCTGGCAGGAAAGCATAGAACGGATGGCAGAGGACGGGTTCGATACCTTCATCGAGGTAGGCGTGGGAGATACGCTGAAAAAACTCATCAGACGGATCCTGCCCGATGCAAGGGTTTACAGTGTTTCTAACACGGAAGAGATGGAAAAGGTGAAGGAGGAGCTGGGATGCTGAAAGGAAAAACAGCAGTGGTAACAGGCGGTTCCCGCGGGATCGGCAGAGCCATCTGTCTGAAGCTGGCGGAACATGGTGCAGATATTGCGTTCCTGTACGCAGGGAATACGGAAAAAGCGGAAGAAACAGTAAAAGCAGTGGAAGCTATGGGGCGAAAGGTCAGAGCATACCGCTGCAATGTTGCCGATGCGGAAGCCGCCGCAGCAACGGTGAAGGAGATCGTTACGGATTTTGGCGGGATCCATATTCTGGTGAACAATGCAGGCATCACAAAGGATAAGCTGGTGCCCATGATGAAGGCGGCGGAGTTTGATGCCGTGGTGGACACCAACCTGAAGGGTGCCTTTTACATGATCAAAGGGGTATATCCTCTTTTTCTGAAGCAGAAGAGCGGAAAGATCATCAACATCAGCTCTGTTTCCGGATTGACGGGGAATCCCGGTCAGGCGAATTATTCTGCCTCCAAAGCGGGGCTCATTGGTCTGACGAAAGCAGTGGCGAAGGAGCTGGCAGGCCGAGGCGTTTGCTGTAATGCCATCGCCCCCGGCTTTATTGCGACAGAAATGACGGAAGATCTGGAAAACGCTGCAGTAAAAGAAGCGATCCCCATGAAACGCTTCGGGAAGGCGGAAGAGGTGGCAAATCTGGCGCTGTTTTTAGCGGCGGCGCATTCTGACTATATTACAGGCGAAGTGATCCGAGTGGATGGCGGTCTGGCAATGTAAGGAGGGCAGAAAATGAAACGAGTCGTTGTAACAGGGATCGGTGCGGTAACACCCGTTGGGAACAATGTGCCCGATTTCTGGGAGGCACTGAAAAACGGAAAAAACGGGATCGGCCCGATCACAAGATACGATACAGGCGAAAGCAGATATACACTGGCGGCGGAGGTGAAGGATTTTGACCCTGCGCCATATATGGATAAAATAGCGGCAAAGAAGGTGGATCGCTTCACCCGATTTGCCATGTGTGCGGCAGGAGAAGCCATGGCGGACAGCGGGCTGGAGGGGAATATCCCCGCGGAGGAGCTGGCGGTTTATTTCGGCAGCGGGATCGGCGGCTTTGAGACCTTTGCGGAAGGGCAGAATACATTGATGGCAAAAGGCGAAAGACGGGTTTCTCCGCTGACCATACCGAAAATGATCAACAATATTGCGGCGGGGAACATAGCGATCCGTTATCAGGCGAGAAATGCCTGTGTAGCGGTTTCCACAGCCTGCGCCACAGGTACGACCGCCATCGGAGAAGGCTACAGAGCCATTCTGAACGGCTATGCAACGGCAGCGATCTGCGGCGGCAGCGAAGCCGCTGTTGTGCCGCTGGCAGTGGCTGGCTTTGGTGCCTGCATGGCACTGAATCCTGCAGAAGACCCCGATGCGGCATCCCTCCCCTTTGATAAACGCCGCGGCGGCTTTGTGATGGGCGAAGGGGCAGGAGCCCTTATTCTGGAGGAGTATGAACACGCAAAGGCAAGAGGTGCGAAGATCTATGCTGAAATGGTGGGCTATGGCTCCACCTGTGATGCCTACCATGTGACAGCGCCCGCAGAGGAGGCTTCTGCCAGCAGCAGGGCGATCCAGATCGCAGCGGAAGGGCTGAAGGATATTGGGGCAGAACAGATCTATATCAATGCCCATGGCACAGGGACACCCCTCAATGACAGGATCGAAACGAAGGCCATCAAACATGCCTTTGGAGAAGATGCGAAAAAGATACATATTTCCTCTACAAAATCCATGACGGGGCATATGCTGGGCGCGGCGGGAGCGGTGGAAGCCATTGCTGCCATCCTTGCGGTGAAGGAGGATGTGATCCCGCCCACGATCAATCTGCGGGAAAAGGACCCCGACTGCGATCTGGATTATACACCGAATACAGCAGTTCAGACCACAGTAAATGGTGCCTTGTCCACATCGCTGGGGTTTGGCGGGCATAATGCCTGTGTGGCATTCAGAAAGGCGGAATGATATGGATACGAATAAGATCAATGAACTGGCGCAGATCTTACGGAGGAATCAGCTGACAAAGCTGGATCTGACGGAGGGGGACAGCCGAATCGTATTGTAAGAAGGCGGAACTGCTGCGGCAAAGGCGGATACATCTGCTGCTCCAGTGGAGCAGGGGGAGGAAACAGGTACGGAAACAATTCCCGCTGCGGAAAAAGAAGAAAAGAGCAGCACAGTGGAGCAGAACTCCCCGCTGGTAGGGACGGTTTATCTGGCGCCGCAGGTGGGAGCAGAACCTTTTGTCAAAGTGGGCGATAAGGTGAAAAAGGGCGATGTCCTTTGTATCGTGGAGTCTATGAAGATGTTCAATCATATCGAAGCGGAGATGG
>JAUNCB010000327.1 GCA_030526765.1 Bacillota bacterium | reverse complement strand
GCACGGGGATGCGTGTTTCCGAATGTGTGGGCATCAACATCAAGGATCTGGATTTTAAGAACAATGCCGTAAAGGTCACCCGTAAGGGCGGCAACGAGGTATTCCTCTATTTC
This sequence comes from Bacillota bacterium, assembly GCA_030526765.1. GTDB lineage: Bacteria > Bacillota > Clostridia > Lachnospirales > Anaerotignaceae > Anaerotignum_A. Next base: position 1,671 of record JAUNCB010000327.1, on the reverse strand, counting down.
GGCGAAGAGGTGCGGGAAGCACTGGAGGATTATCTTGCCGAGCGGGAAAAAGCTGTAACGAAAAACGAAAACGAGGATGCCCTCTTCCTTTCCGGACAGGGCAACCGCATTGGTGTCCGCACCGTACAGAAAATGGTAAAAAAATATGCCACCGGCGTGACCCTGAAAAAAATCACCCCCCACAAGCTGAGAAGCACCTTCGGTACAAACCTGTATCAGGAAACGGGCGATATTTATCTGGTGGCGGATGTGCTGGGACACGCAGATGTAAACACCACCCGTAAGCACTATGCCGATATTGAGGACGGACGCCGCCGCATGGCCGCTACCCGTATCAAATTAAGAAAGGACTGACAGAAATGGAACCAAAAAGATGTCTGAAAAAAGTGACCTCCATCTTTTCTGCCCATAAAGCAGAGCCCCTGTGGCGGCTGCGCTATTTTGCCGTGCTGGCACTGCTGACAGAAATTGACGGAGAGCTGCATTTCATTCTGAATAAACGAGCCTCCGGTGTGAATCAGCCCGGGGATGTGTGCTTCCCCGGCGGACACCAGGAGAAAGGCGAGCATCTCAGAGAAACTGCCCTGCGGGAAACGGAGGAGGAGATCGGGATTCCCAGAGAAAGCATTCAGATCATCGGGAAAAGCGATTTCATGCTGACCATTTACCGCGGCATGATACAGCCCTTCATCGGCTATGTGCCCTATGCGGACTATCTGAACGCCAAGCCCAATCCCGAAGAGGTGGAGGAGATCTTCACCGTGCCTCTGAAATATTTTCTGGAAACAGAGCCGGATAAATTCGACACCGTCTGGAAGGTGGTACAGTCCGACGATTTCCCCTATGAGCGCATCGAGGGCGGCAGGGATTATCCCTTCAGCAAGGGCAAAACCACACAGCTTTTCTATGAATACGAAGGACATACCATCTGGGGCTTCACGGCACAGGTCATCCAGAACATCATTGAGATCCTGAAAAACACCCCCATCAAATGATACTGCGAAAAAGTTCTCTGATTTCGGTCATGAGAACTTTTTTTCTGCAAAAACTGACCTTTGCCCTGCCCCATTCGTGTTATAGGTGAAAGGAGGAGGAAATATGGAGCAAATGAAAAACGCTGAAAAATTAGAATTCCTCTTGGATACCTACGGAAACAGTCTCTTTCGCCTGAGCCTGATGATGCTGCAAAACGAAGCCGATGCAGAGGATGCCTACGGAAAGGAGGAACTGTAAATGGATCGAAATCGACTGAAAACGGCTGTGGAAAGCATCGAATTATCCGCTTCTGCCAGAGAACGGATCGCTGACAACTGCATAAAAAAACTGGAAACAAATCCCTCTGTGAGCCCCGAAAAAAGAAGCTTCTCTCTGAAGCGGAGCCTTCTGATCGCCGCCCTGCTGCTCTTCTGCCTGCCTGTGATCGGCATGGCTGTCACCCAGAAGGGGGTATTTCGGGACGTGAAAAACCTCTTTGGCGCTGTGGTTGGCACAGAATATGAAGCAGCCCCCAATGAGGTCGCCCTCACCCTTGCCGCAGAAGAAAATATGCTGACCCTCACCGTCAGCCTTCCAAAAGATACCCCGCCCTTCTGCTATTGCGAGACCCTTCAGCTTCCCGCCTACTCCATTCTGGATGAAGGGGGACATACGATCCTTCGGAGCAGCACCGCC
>JAUNCB010000059.1 GCA_030526765.1 Bacillota bacterium | reverse complement strand
TTCTTTAGCACAACAAAAAGAGCATGTTTCATTGTGCACATGAGACATGCTCTTTTCCTTTGCTTTTATTCTTTGATTTCAGGATGAAGCATCATTCATCCCAGTTATGATACACATTCTGCACGTCATCATCGTCATCCAGCAGATCCAGCAGTTTGTTCATCTTCTTGATGTCTTCGTCGGATGTCAGTTCGGAATAAGTCTGAGGGATCATGGTTACTTCCGCACTTGCCATGGGGATGCCTGCCGCCTCCAGTGCTTCTCTGACTACAGAGAAATCATCGGGAACGGTTGTGATCTCGTAGCTGTCTTCTTCTGCTGCGAAATCCTCTGCACCTGCATCCAGTGCAACCATCATCAGCTCTTCCTCGTCCATTTCCACTTCTTCCTTATCGATCACAATCAGACCCTTTTCGTCAAACATGAAGGATACACAGCCGCTGTTGCCCATGTTGCCGCCGCCCTTTGTGAAAGCGTTTCTTACATTGGCTGCCGCACGGTTTCTGTTATCTGTCAGCACTTCCACGATAACCGCTACGCCATTGGGGCCATAGCCTTCGTAGGTTACTGTTTCGTATTCTACACCCTCTTCATTGCCTGCCGCTTTTTTGATGCTTCTGTCAATGGTATCATTGGGCATATTGTTGGATTTACATTTTGCGATCACATCACGCAGCTTGCCGTTTACTGCAGGATCGGGGCCGCCTGCTTTTACAGCCACCTGAATTTCTCTGCCCAGCATGGTAAAGATCTTACCTTTTTTTGCGTCATTTTTTTCTTTTTTATGTTTAATATTTGCAAACTTAGAATGTCCAGACATGTGGAACCCTCCTTCAAAAAATTTCACCGATAAATTTTAACACCTTTTTCCCTGCAATTCAAGGATATTTCTGCTCTTCCCGCCATTTTTCCGCATATTTTCCGCTGACAGGCTTCCTATCCATAAAAAATACCGCTTATTCCTCCTCCAGCAGGGACAGTACACCCTCCTGCCATACGCCGTATTCTTCCTTCAGCAGAGTGAAGGGCTGCTGCCCTCTGAAGATCTCCGTCATCTTCTTTTCAAAGGCCTCTGCCTTATCCACCTCTACCAGTACAATGAATTCCACCTTATCTGTATAGACAGTGTCGAATAATTCATGGCCGTCCTGCAGAATTTCATACTGCACCTTACCGGAATCTGTATAATCCGCCAGCACGGAATATCTGCGATACAGCACCAGCTCCGCAATGCCTGCCGCAAGGATGCCCTCCTTTGCCGATCTGCCATAGGCACGCACCAGACCGCCTGTGCCCAGCAGTGTGCCGCCGAAATAGCGGGTCACAACGATGGCGGTATCCTTGATATCCTCTCCCTTCAGGACACTCAGCACAGGCATCCCTGCTGTGCCCTGAGGCTCTCCGTCATCGCTGAAGCGCTGCAGCTCATTGCGCTCCCCGATCTGATAGGCGAACACATTATGGGTCGCATTCCAGTATTTTTTCTTCATTTCTTCAATGAAGGCTCTTGCCTCCTCCTCCGTTTTCACAGGGCGCACTGTGGCAATGAAACGGGATTTCTTTTCCACGATTTCCGCCTCTGCCTGTGAAAGGATGGTTCTGTATTGTTTCAGCATTTCCAATCACCTGTTTTTCTTTGAATTTTCCTAACTTTTATCATACCATATTTTGCACTTTCTTCTCAAGAGCCCATTGCATGGAATCCGTCTTTTTTGCACATCCTATCTCTATCGGAAAGGAGAGGATATGATGTTTGGAAAGGAATATCGGGATCTGGCGGATATGCTGTTAAACAATGAGCGGGCGAAAAAGTTCTACAACGATCTGCCCCAGGATGTGCAGCAGATCATTACGGAAAACGGCCGTGAGATCCGCACCATGAGTGCCCTGCGCCACTTTGCAAAAACCGCAGGAAAAACAGAAGACTGATACAATAAAAGGGCTGTCTGACCATGCAGACAGCCTTTTTTTACGGTTCCATTTTCATCAGTTTCATGCAGTTATGATAGAATACATCCTGCATCTGTTTCTCTGTCAGACCACTGGTGGCAACCTTCATGGATTCCACAACAGCAGGATGATACGGGGAATCTGTACCGAACAGGATGCGGTCAGCGCCTACGGTTTCATAAGCCTCTTTGATTTTGGAGGGCATAGGCATACCGCTCATTTCCAGATACAGATTGGGATAGCGCCTTGCCATCTTCAGGGCAGCATCAATATAAACACCATGCCCATGCCCCATATGGATCATAACCACCTTTACATCAGGATGTCTTTCTGCCAGAAGGGCAATGCTCCAGGGCAGGGAATAAGGGGGATGTCCGCTATGGATAAAAACAGGGATATCCATCTCCTTTGCCGCCTCCATAAAGGGGTCCATCAGCTCTGTATCTGCCACATAAGCATGCTTCAGCGGGTTTGCCTTAATCCCTCTGAAACCTTTTTTCTGCACATACTCATACACCTTATCTACAGCCGTCTGTCCTTCCAGAGGATTCACATAGACCATCCCCACAAAGCGGTCGGGATATTTTTCCACCGCCTCCAGACAACCCTCATTGGGCTCTGCACAAAGCAGTGTTCTTTCAATATTATTTTCATCCATCTGCGCGATCAGTTCTTCTGCTGTAACAGAAACACCCGCCCAGCCGCCAAAATTTCCCACATGGGCATGGGCATCTATTTTTTTATATTTTTTTACATCCATACCTTACATCTCCTTCAATTTACGCATTGCACCGGATTTGGAGAGCACTGCCACCAGAACACAAAGGAAAACAATCCCATTTATCGTCTGCATTACAATGCTGGGAATCCCTGCGATCCCATAGGCAAGGCCAAACATGAAGCAGTCAAAGGCTGTGTAAAGCACACACTGCATCAGCCCGCCTATAACAGCACCGAGGATCCAGTTCCATTTCACATGAGGCATCAGCTTTTCAACAAACATCCCCATGATATATGCCATAATATATTTAATGAAAAATGTTGGCACCGCCCAGTGCATATATCCTCCCAGAACATCAGACGCTGCCGCACCAATGGCTCCCGCCAGAGAACCTCTCTTTGTTCCCAGAAGAAGCACGCCAAGGAAAATAAAACAGTCGCCCAGATGCGTATACCCATTGGGGATGGGAATTTTTATCAGATAAATCCCGACAAAAACAATTGCTGCCATCATGGCTGTTTTTGTCAGATTTTTGCTGGAACTGTCTTTCATCTATGAATCCTCCCTTGTCTTTTCTACAATAGATTGTATCATACCGAAATTCGGCAGACTACCCCTCCGCCGTCCCCTCTTGAAATTGTATGGGTGCAATTTTTATAACTGTACCCATACAATAAAAGACCCCCGATGCCTCGAGGGTCTGCTTCTTACAATACGATATAATTTTCCGATTCGTCCACATCCACCGTCAGCAGGGCTCCTGCTTCCACCTGATCGGCAATGATCTTTCTTGCCAGCAGGGTTTCCACATGGCGCTGCACCAGCCGTTTCAGCGGTCTTGCACCAAAGGCAGGGTCATAGCCTGTTTCGATGATATGCGCCTTTGCCCGTTCTGTCAGTTCACAGCGCAGCTGCTTATCTGCCAGTCTGCCGTTCAGATCCTTCAGGATCAGATCAATAATAAGGGTGATATTTTCCTTAGTCAGTGGTTTGTAGAATACGATCTCATCCAGTCTGTTCAGAAATTCGGGACGGAAGGACTGCTTCAGCATCCCCTCCACTGCCATTCTGGCTGCAGGAGAAATCTCGCCCCTTTCATCCACGCCCTCCAGAAGATAAGAAGAACCCAGATTGGAGGTCAGGATAATGACTGTATTCTTGAAATCCACCGTTCTGCCCTGCGAATCGGTGATGCGTCCGTCATCCAGCACCTGCAGGAGGATATTGAACACATCGGGGTGGGCTTTTTCCACCTCATCGAAAAGGATGACAGAATAAGGCTTTCTTCTGACTGCCTCTGTCAGCTGACCGCCCTCCTCATAGCCCACATAGCCGGGAGGTGCCCCGATGAGACGGGATACGCTGAATTTTTCCATATATTCCGTCATGTCGATACGAACCATATTTTTCTCATCGTCGAAAAGACATTCCGCCAGTGTTTTTGCCAGCTCCGTTTTCCCCACACCGGTAGGGCCCAGGAACAGGAAGGAGCCAATGGGGCGGTTGGGGCTCTGGATGCCTGCACGGCTGCGGAGGATGGCTTCGGAAACCTTAGTCACTGCTTCCTCCTGCCCGACCACTCTTTCGTGGAGGATCTCCTCCATGTGGAGCAGCTTTTCTCTTTCCCCCTCCATCAGTCTGGAAACGGGGATCCCTGTCCAGCGTTCGATGATGCGGGCAATTTCCTCCTCTGTCACCTTATCCCGCAGCAGCACATTTTTGCCGCTGTTTTCCTCAGCGAATTTTTCTTTTTCCTCCAGCTCCTTCTGCAGCTGGGGCAGCTTACCGTATTTCAGCTCTGCCGCCTTATTCAGATCGTAGGTGCGCTCTGCGGCTTCGATTTCCGCATTCACATCCTCGATCTCCTCCCTCAGTTTCTGCACAATGCCGATGGCATCCTTTTCATTCTGCCATTTTGCCTGCAATACCGCAAAGGAATCCCGCATTTCCGCCAGTTCCTTCTGGATCTCCTGCAGATGCTCCTGAGACAGTTTATCGTTTTCTTTTTTCAGTGCCGCTTCCTCGATCTCATGCTGGATGATCTTTCTCTGGATGATATCCAGCTCCATGGGCATGGAATCCATTTCCGTACGGATCATGGCACAGGCTTCATCCACCAGATCGATGGCCTTATCGGGCAGGAAACGGTCGGAAATATAGCGGTTGGACAGAGTCGCCGCCGCAATGATCGCCTGATCCTGAATTTTTACACCGTGATATACCTCATAGCGTTCCTTCAGACCACGAAGGATGGCAATGGTATCCTCCACGGTAGGCTCGCTGACCAGCACAGGCTGGAAACGGCGTTCCAGTGCAGGGTCTTTTTCCACATACTGTCTGTATTCATTCAGAGTGGTGGCACCGATACAATGGAGCTCGCCCCTTGCCAGCATGGGCTTTAAGAGGTTGCCTGCATCCATGGCGCCGTCGGTTTTCCCTGCGCCCACGATGGTGTGCAGCTCATCAATGAAGAGAATGATCTTCCCTTCGCTTTTCTTCACCTCATTGAGGACAGCCTTCAGCCGTTCCTCAAATTCGCCGCGGAATTTTGCCCCTGCAATAAGGGAGCCCATATCCAGAGAAAAGATGGTTTTATCCTTCAGGCTGTTGGGCACATCCTCCTTGACGATACGCTGCGCCAGACCTTCTGCAATGGCGGTTTTGCCCACACCAGGCTCCCCGATGAGCACAGGGTTATTCTTCGTTTTTCTGGAGAGGATACGGATGACATTCCGGATCTCATCATCCCGCCCGATAACGGGATCCAGTTTTTTGCTTCTTGCCTTTTCCACCAGATCGGTGCCGTATTTTTTCAGGGCATCATAGGTTGCCTCGGGAGAATCGCTGGTGACACGGGTATTGCCCCGTACCGTTGCCAGCATTTTCATAAATTCCTCCTTCTGGATGCCAAACTGACGGAACAACTCCTTCAGTGCCCCATTGGGTGCATTCACCATTGCCATGAAAAGATGCTCTACGGAAACATATTCATCGGTCATATTTTCCGCCAGCTTTTCCGCTGCCGTTAATGTTTTTTCCAGATCAGCGGAAACACGGGTCTGTCCGCCGCTGACACGGGGCATTTTCTTAACTTCCTTTTCCGCCGCCTGCAAAATGCCGTTTACAGGCACTTCCATTTTCTGCAGAAGCTGGGGAATGAGCCCCTCCTCCTGCTCCAGCAGTGCCAGCAGCAGATGCTGCTGATCCAGCACAGGGTTGCCGTATTCCAAGGCACAGGACTGGGCATTCTGGATGGCTTCCAGAGATTTCTGCGTAAATTTCTGCATATTCATGATCCATTCACCTTCCTATTTCAACTTCACATCTATCTTAACCATTGGGTTCTTCTCCTAACCACAGGACTTATTATACATTGTTAGCACTCACTTGTAAAGAGTGCTAATAGAATTATTTTCTTACATTTTTCTGACAAAAGGGATTTTTGCCATAAAAAATCTCCCGATACCTGCTGTATCGGGAGATTCTCTGTTTCTTTATTTATTGAGGATCTTTACGGCTGTGCCATAGGCAATGACCTCTGCCGCTCCCTGCATCACTGCGGAGGAGGCATAGCGCACATTTACCACAGCATCTGCACCGAGGGCTTCCGCCTCTGCCACCATTCTTTCCGTAGCCAGTGCCCTTGCTTCATTCATCATCTGTGTGTATTCCTTCAGTTCGCCGCCCACGAGGGTTTTCAGTCCCTGGGTGAAATCCTTACCGATGTGCTTGGACTGGATGGTGCTGCCCTTCACCAGTGCAAGCATTTCCAGTTCCTTGCCGCTGATATAATCTGTATTTACAATGATCATAGCTTATGCTCCTTTCTGCCATGGGGCTTATCAGCCCAGATACTGATTCAGCTCTGCCGCACGGGAGGAGGTGTTTTCCGCTTCTTCCTCTTTCTTTTCCCCGTTGGCATACTCTACCAGATACTTTGTTTTTTCTGCATCGCCATCCAGATATTTCACGCTGACGATGGTGGCACTCAGCTCCGCCTGCATGGTGAAGCCCTGCATCATTTCCGATTTGCGGATGCGTTCCGCCTGTTTCTTTTCCTGAAATTTTTTAAAAATAGACATCATTTCCTCCCATCAGAAGCCCAGATCCTCGCCCACCAGAATAACCTAGATCTTTCCTGCGGGGCGGG
>JAUNCB010000058.1 GCA_030526765.1 Bacillota bacterium | reverse complement strand
TTTTATTTTTCCGCCATCAGCTCTTTGGCTGCCGCCAGTGCGGCTTCTGTAATATCGCTGCCGCCCATGAGCCTTGCCACCTCCCTGAGTGCCCCTGCCTCTGTCAGCGGCTGTATCTGTGTGGTGGTCTGGCTGCCGTCGCTTTCCTTTTCAATGAGGAAATGGCTGTCCGCCATGGCTGCGATCTGGGGCAGATGGGTGATGCAGAGGATCTGCCGCTTTCCGCCCAGAAAACGCATTTTCTCCCCTACCTTTTTGGCTGTTCTGCCGCTTACCCCCGTATCGATCTCATCAAAGATGAAGGTGCCGATCTCATCGGCATCCACCAGCACTGTTTTCAGTGCCAGCATCACACGGCTCATTTCCCCGCCGGAGGCGATCTTCGCCAAGGGCTTCAGCCCTTCTCCCGCATTGGCGGAGATGAGAAATTCCACCTTATCCCTGCCATCGGCAGTCCATTCGGCTTTTTCCTCCAGCTGCACCGCAAAGCGGGCATCCTTCATTTCCATATCTCTGAGGGCTTTTTCGATCTGCTCCGCCACCTGCTCCGCCGTTGCCCTTCTGCGGGCTGTCAGTGTTTCCGCACAGGCAGCAAGCTTCCTTTCCTCCCTCTGCCGTTCCGCCGTCAGCTCTGCGGCTTTTTCGGCACTGTTGGCAAGGAAATCCAGTTCCTCGGATACCTTATCATAAAAGGCGAGAACCGCTTCCACCGTTCCGCCGTATTTTCGTTTACATTTATAGATGACCTGCAGCCGCTCCTCGATCTCCTCCAGAAGGGCAGGGTCATTCTCCTGCAGATCTGCTTCCCGCTTCAGCCCTCTTGCTGTATCCTCCACCGCTGCATAGGCATCGTAGCGCTGCAGGTCAGCCTTGGCATCGGCAAGGGCATCGGCATAGGGGGATAATGTGCTGTCATATCCCGCTGCCTCCTGCAGCTTTGCCAGTGCCTCTCCCAGTTGATCGCAGGCAGAGGGCATCCGATCCCCTCCGTCATACAGAAGCCCGATGCTTTCCCCTGTCAGGCGCATGAGCTTTTCCATACTGCTGAGCCGCTTTTTCTGCTCCAGCAGGGTTTCCTCCTCGCCCACAGCAAGGGCTGCGTTTTCGATCTCCTCCTTCTGGAAGGAGAGGATATCCATCTGCTGCTCCCGACGGCTTTCATCCCCCAGAAGGGCATCCAGCTGTCTGTCGATCTCCTTTATGGCGTGAAAGCTCTGCTGATAAGCCCCCAGAGCCTCTCCGAAGCCTGCACCGCAGAAGCGGTCCAGCAGGCGGATATGCCTTGCGGGATTCAGCAGGGACTGATGCTCATGCTGTCCGTAAATATCGATGAGATCGGCGGCAATATCCTTCAGCATACTGACGGTGACCGTTGTGCCGTTCACACGGCAGACAGAACGCCCCGTATCGCTGAGGGTGCGGGCAATGAGGACAGCACCGTCCTCCTCCGCTTCAATGCCGTGAGCCAGCAGCTTTTCCTGCAGCCCCTCGGATTTTGCCGTAAAAAGTGCCTCCACGGAAGCCTGCTTTTCCCCCTGCCGCAGGAAATCCTTTCCCGCTCTGCCCCCAAGGGCAAACTGCAGGGAATCGATCACCATAGACTTGCCTGCGCCGGTTTCCCCCGTCAGGATATTCAGCCCCTCCCCAAAGGAGATCTCACTTTCCCGAATGAGTGCCACATTTTTAATATGTAAATGCTCCAGCATACCGCATTCCTCCCCGCTCAGGCGCTGTGGATGATGCGGTACAGCTTTTCAATGATGACTGCTGCCTGATTATGGGTGCGCACCACGCAGAACACCGTATTATCCCCGGCGATGGTGCCAAGGATCTCGCCGTTGGTTTCCATATTATCCAGCGCTACGGCAACGGCCATACCCATACCGTCCAGTGTCTTGATGACCACCATATTCTGGGCATAGTCCATCTTCAGCACAGCCTCCTTGAATACACGGGTCAGACGCTCTGTTACCTCTGTATCATTGCTGCTGATAACGGCATATTTCTGTCTGCCCATTTCCGTAGCGATCTTTGTCAGCTTCATTTCCCGAATATCACGGGAAACCGTTGCCTGTGTTACCTGAAAGCCCTCTTCGCAGAGCTTCTGTGCCAGTTCATCCTGTGTTTCGATTTCATAGGTTTCGATCAGTTCCAAAATCTTTGCATGTCTTGCGATCTTCATCGCCGTTCCCCTCCTTTGAAAAGAAAGCTCCCCGAAGCAAAGGAAATCATTATCGGGAAAGCTTATGACGCAGTACGTCATAAAAGCTCTGTGGTTTCGTTTTGATGATGGTGGTGCATACCTTCGCCTTTCGGATCTGCACCACATTTCTGCCTGTCAGGGTATGATTATCCTGCCCGTCCGCACTGACGGTAAAAGGGGTATCCTCTCGGGAGGGATGCACCTCCACCGTTACCACATCCTCCGCAGAAACAACGATGGGTCTGCTGGTGAGGGTGTGGGGGGAGATGGGTGTGATGGCGATGATCTGTGCATCCGCCTTCAGCACAGGTCCCCCTGCGGAAAGGTTATAGGCAGTGGAGCCTGTGGGCGTACAGATGATAACACCATCCGCCAGCAGGGTATCCACATATTCATTATTCACATATACATGAAACTCCAGAATTTTATACAGGTTACCACGGGTGATACAGATATCATTGAGGGCAATGATGCCTCCCGTTCTTTCCGTATCCTTCGCAATGGTGCATTCCAGCATCATGCGCTTTTCCAGCTTATATTCCCCCTGCAGCACCTTATCAATGGCAGCCTCCGCATGGGTCTTTTCCTCCGCCGTCAGAAAGCCCAGTGTCCCCAGATTGATGCCGAGGATCGGCTTATCGAAGCGGGCTGTTTTTCTGCCGATGCCCAGCAGCGTACCATCGCCCCCGAGGGAGATGAGCAGATCACTTTCGGAAAACAGCTCGCCTTCCTCTCTGGCATACTGGGGCATCTCCGCCAGTGCAGCCACCCTTTGGGAAAGCTGCGGTTCGCAGCCCTTTTCCTCCAGATAATGCACCAGCTTTCTGGTGGTTTCCAGTCCCTTATCCTTTTCCACATTGGGTAAAATTGCAACCTTTTTCATTTCGGCACCTCACTTTTCCGCGGAAAGTATCTGATGCGACTGCTCTACTACCTCTTCCAGTCTTTTGGCAACAGCCTCCTCCGTCATGCCCGTCTGTCCCTTATCCAGATAAATGAGATATTCAATATTCCCCTCAGGCCCCTTGATGGGTGAGAAATCCAGCGCAAGGATGCCCAGCTTCTGCTCCCGTACATACTGCACGATCATTTCAATGACCTCACGGTGTACCTGAATATCCCGCACAACGCCCTTTTTACCGACCTTTTCCCTGCCTGCTTCAAACTGGGGCTTGATGAGGCATACCAACTGTCCCTTTTCCCCCAGAACCCCCAGAACTGCAGGCAGCACCTTTGTCAGAGAGATAAAGGAAACATCGATGGATGCAAAATCCCCCTCGTCAGGCACCTGTTCATGGGTCACATATCTTACATTGGTCTTTTCCAGACAAACCACTCTTTCATCATTGCGCAGCTTCCATGCAAACTGACCGTAGCCCACATCAATGGCATAGACCTTCTTTGCACCGTTTTGCAGCATACAGTCGGTGAAGCCCCCTGTGGAGGCACCGATATCCAGACAGATCTTGCCCTCCAGCGCCACACCGAATTCATTGATCGCCTTTTCCAGCTTATAGCCGCCGCGGCTGACATACTTCATCTGGCTGCCCTTTACCTCGATGGCTGCATTGACCGCCACCTTCGTGCCTGCCTTATCCTCCTTCTGACCGTCCACATATACATTGCCCGCCATGATATAGGCCTTTGCCAGCTCTCTGGAATTTGCCAGACCCAGCTGCACCAGCAGCACATCCAATCTTTCCTTTTCTACCTTTTCTGCCATGGTCAGTCTCCTACTCTTTTCTTCACACTTTCGTAAATGCCCGCTGCATCCAGCCCGTATCTTGCCAGAAGCTCTGCCTGCGAGCCCTGTTCTATATATCTGTCGGGGAAGCCGAGGCACAGCACATCTGCCTGTATCCCTTTTTCCCCGTAAAATTCCATTACCTTTGAGCCAAAGCCGCCCATTTTTACATTATCCTCAACGGTGACGATATATGCACATTTTTTTGCTGCCTCCAGAAGAAGCTCTCCATCCAGGGGCTTGATAAAGCGCATATTTACCAGCATGGGACGATGCCCATCCGCCCGCAGGAGCTTTGCTGCCTCTGCCGCAGCCTGCAGCATATGCCCCTCTGCCAGAATGGCAATGCCCTCGCCTGCCTCGATCTCTTCCGCCTTACCGTATGTCAGCGGCTTTTTATGCTCCCCAAAGCCTGTTTCCGCCATCCCTCTGGGATAGCGCACCGCCACAGGCCCTTTGCATGCATTTACGGCAAAATCCAGCATTTCGCCCAGCTCCCAGTCATTCTTGGGAGAGAGGACAGTCATATTGGGGATATGGCTTAAGAAGGACAGGTCGAATACCCCCTGATGGGTCTCCCCGTCGGCGCCGACGATCCCCGCACGGTCAATGGCAAACACCACATGGAGATTTTCCATGCAGACATCATGCACCAGCTGATCGTATGCCCGCTGCAAAAAGGAGGAATACACCGCAAAAACAGGGGTGATGCCGCCCTTTGCCAGCCCTGCCGCAAAGGTGGTTCCATGCTGCTCCGCAATGGCAACATCAAAGAAGCGTTTGGGGAATGCCTTCTGGAAGGCATCGAAGCCCGTGCCGCTGCACATGGCTGCTGTGATGCCCACCACATCGGGATTCCTTTCCCCCAGCTCCACCATTTTTTCTCCAAATACCGCAGACCAGCTTTTTCCGCCCTTGGCAAGGCTTTTGCCTGTCCGCAGATCAAAGGGATTCACCCCATGATATTCCCAGGGACGCTCCTCCGCATGGGGATAGCCCTTGCCCTTGATGGTTTTTACATGGATGAGGATCGGGCGGTTCATTTCCTTTACATTGCGGAACAGCTCGATCATTTCCGTCAGATCGTGCCCGTCCACAGGGCCGATATACTTAAAGCCCATCTGCTCGAACACAGCCCCCTCCGTCAGAAAGAGCTTTGCATTATCCCGCACATTTTTCAGCACCTGATAGGTGCCCTCGCCAATGACAGGCACATGGTCTCTGAACTGCTTTACCGCTTCCTTCCAGCCCCGATAGCGGTCGCTGGTGCGCAGATTGTTCAAATGCTTCGACATTGCCCCCACATTGGTGTCAATGGACATCTGGTTATCGTTCAGAATGACGATCATGCCTGTATGCTCCTTGCCCACATTATTCAATGCTTCATAGGCAAGGCCGCCCGTCATGGAGCCGTCCCCGATAACAGCGATCACATGCTCCCTGCCGCCCTTCAGATCTCTCGCCTTTGCCAGTCCGAAGGCAGCGGAAATAGAGGTGGAGCTGTGCCCCGCCGCAAAGGCATCACAATCGCTTTCCCCCGGCTTGGGGAAGCCGCTGAGGCCGTCCAGCTGCCGCAGGGTATCAAAGCGATCCTTTCTGCCTGTCAGTATCTTATGCACATAGGCCTGATGGCCCACGTCCCAGACGATCTTATCCGCAGGAAGGTCAAAGACATATTCCAGTGCCACCGTCAGCTCCACAACGCCAAGGTTGCTTGCCAGATGGCCGCCTGTTCTGGAAACCTTCTGCAGCAGAAATTTCCGCAGCTCCTTACAGAGCTGCCGCAGCTCGCCTTCCTCCAGTTTTTTCATATCTTCAGTGGAATGTATCTGATCTAAAATACGACCCACGTTCTCACCAACTCTCTTGTATCTTGCGTTTTTTTCGCTCTTCCCTTACAGCCAAAGCCCGATGCAGATGCCCAGAAGTGCCCCTGCCGCAACCTCCAGCGGGGTATGCCCCAAAAGCTCCTTCAGCTCTTCGATATTCGGCATCTTATGAGCCTGCACGATATCATTGAGGATCTGGGCATGCTTCCCTGCGGCTCTTCTGATCCCCTGAGCGTCATACATGGTGACGAAGGAGAAGATCAGCGCCACCGCAAACAGCGGCGAATCAAACCCATGGTATTTTGCGATACTGAAGGACAATGCCATGGTAAAGGAAGAATGGGAGCTGGGCATACCGCCCGTTCCCATGATGCGGGATGCATCAAACCGTTTTTCTGTGATCAGCGTCAGCAGGATCTTGATGCCCTGTGCAGCCGCCCAGCCAACGATCGCAGCCCAAAGGGGTGTGTTTTGCAGAATCGCTCCGAAGTTATACATGATCTCGCCTTCTTTCTGCTTCTGTTTCCTGTCATCCCATAAATGTTATATTAATACGTTCTGTTCAGCAGGTATTTTGTCAGCTCCAGCAGGAAGGCGCAGCTTTCGCCCTGCTCCTCCCAGATCTCGATGGCTTCTCTGGAAAGGGTTTCCGCCATCTCTCTGGATTTATCAATGCCAAACAAGGTAACAAATGTTGTTTTCTGATTTTTTTCATCGCTGCGGATGGGCTTGCCCAGCTCCTCAAAGGTGCTGGTCACATCCAGAATATCATCCAGGATCTGGAATGCCACACCAATTTTTTCACCGGCCAGCGCAAACTCTGCCACTGTTTTCTGATCGGCACCGCCGCATACAGCACCTGCTTCCAGTGCGCCGCGGATCATTGCCGCTGTTTTATTCATATGGATAAAATCCAGTGTATCCTGGTCCAGAGGTTTTCCTTCCATGAACACATCCACCACCTGACCGGTCAGCATACCGAAGATGCCGGCACCATGCGCAATGGCTTTCATCGCTCCTGTGGTGTGTGTTGTGGGGTTTTTCATACAGGCATCGGCCATAGTCTCCATGGCATGATGCAGAAGCCCGTCCCCTGCAAGGATCGCCATATCCT
>JAUNCB010000326.1:1188-1807 GCA_030526765.1 Bacillota bacterium | reverse complement strand
AGAGAAAAAGAAGCATCTATCTGATTTTTGAAGGAAAACTCCCTAAGGTGAAGTTTTATCCCGTTCCAAGTCTGACATTATTTGCCCATGATGGAGCAGGCGGTTATTTTGCCCATGCAGGGAAAGATTTGGAAGGAAAGATTTATTTTATTTCCGAGAAGCTGGAGTGTTATCTTGTGGCAAAGGATTTCCGTAGCTTTGTACAGATGGTGATCTTTGAACCGGAGTGGAAGGACTCGATCACGGGAAAAACCGCGGAAAACAATGAAACAGAAGAGGAAAAACGGGAATTTGGTCTGCAGATGGGCTTCCGTCCTCCCGTAGAACGGCTTTCGGAAAAAATCATTCTTGCAGAGGACTTTCGTATCTTTGAAAACATGGAAAAAGCGAAGGAAAAACTGTCCGTCATATAAGGACGGATGGTGCTGAAAGCATTGATTTTATCGAAAAAACAGAACTTTCAAAAAAAGTTTGATCTGTAAAGGAAAAATACTTGACAAACCCGCATGTCAATGGTAAAGTATTCAAGGTGATTGTAAAGTACTTTCCCTTTACAGGAGGCAGGAAAGAAATGGACGATATTTTGCAGCTGACTTTGCTCTATGATTTTTACGGCGAA
>JAUNCB010000326.1:0-1178 GCA_030526765.1 Bacillota bacterium | reverse complement strand
TTGCTGACAGAAAAACAGAAGCAGGTATATGAAATGCATTATCAAAACGATCTTTCCTTAACCGAGATCGGAGAGGAACTGTCCATCAGCCGACAGGCTGTAAGGGATCAGCTCAAGCGAACAGAGAAGATCCTGCAGGACTATGAAGAGAAGCTTCAGCTGGTTTCCCGTTTTCAGGCACAGAAAAAGGCTGTGCAGGAAATGAAGCATATCATGGAGGGGATGGAAAAGAAAAATCCTGATGCCTCCATGCTGAAGGCGCTCTCAAAAATGAAAACGATCGCTGAAAAAATATTATCCTGAAAGGAGGCTGCGATCCATGGCATTTGAAAATCTTTCCAATAAATTGCAGGAAGTATTCAAACAGCTGAAAAGCAAAGGCGTACTGACAGAAGCAGATGTAAAGGCTGCCATGCGAGAAGTAAAGATCGCACTTCTGGAAGCGGATGTTAACTTTAAAATCGTAAAGGACTTCATCAAGAAGGTTACGGAACGTGCCGTTGGTACGGAGGTGCTGCAGGGTCTGAATCCCGGTCAGCAGGTGATCAAGATCGTTAATGAGGAACTGATCGCGCTGATGGGTTCCACACAGGCGCAGCTCACCTTCTCCAGAAAACCGCCCACCGTATTCATGATGGTAGGTCTGCAGGGTGCCGGTAAAACGACAACCAGTGGTAAGCTGGCAGGTCAGCTTCGCAAGCAGGGCAGAAATCCACTGCTGGTAGCCTGTGACGTATACAGACCCGCTGCAATCAAACAGCTGCAGGTAGTAGGGAAGAATTACAATATTCCCGTTTTTGAAATGGGTACGGAAGTAAGCCCTGTGGAAATTTCCAGAAAAGCACTGGAATATGCCGCAGAGCAGCATCATGATGTAATCCTGATCGATACCGCAGGTCGTCTGCACATCAATGAAGAACTGATGCAGGAGCTGCAGGATATCAAAACAGAGGTAAGACCCCAGGAGATCCTGCTGGTGGTCGATGCCATGACAGGTCAGGATGCAGTAACAGTCGCGGAAAGCTTTGACGGTCAGCTTGGTGTGGATGGTATCATCCTGACAAAGCTGGACGGTGACGCAAGAGGCGGTGCTGCACTTTCTGTCAGAAGCGTGACCAACAAGCCCATCAAATATATCGGTATGGGCGAAAAGATGGAAGATCTGGAACCCTTCTATC
>JAUNCB010000057.1 GCA_030526765.1 Bacillota bacterium | reverse complement strand
GTGGTTTCCTCCGCAGTAGAGGATGCTTATAAAACAAAGCTGATCATTGGCAAATTTCCTGTATTTGTACTGAATCTGGAGGTGGAGCCTGCAATGGTGGATGTGAATGTGCATCCTGCCAAGCTGGAGGTTCGCTTTAAAAACGATGATGAGGTATATGAGTTTTTCTATACAGCAGTTTCAAAGGCATTGCAGGAAACAGTACTGATCCCGAAGGCGGTGCTGGATAAGAAGCCGAAGGAAAAACAGCCTGCGGCGGAACAGCAGACCTTGGATGAGGTACCTGTAAAAGCAGAAGTGCCCGAGAAAAAAACAGAGATCCCTGTAAAGCATAGCTTTGAAAAGCCGAAAACAGAAGCAGTTCGTCTGTCTGCGGAGGAGAAAGCGAAGCTGGATCTGTCCGAAACAGAAAAGAAGGCGGAATATACTCCCTCTCCTGCTCCCGCAAAGGGCGGCCGAAGTGTGGATGAGTTGCTCAAACGCAGATCCTCCGGTTTTGGCGTTGCCCAGAAGGCAGAGCCTTACGGAAGGGAGATTGCGGAAAAGCACCCTTCGGAAAAAGCGGAAGAAACGAAAGCAGCTATTTCGGCTGCGGAAAAGGAAGAGAAAGCTGTTTCCGTACATACAGAACCCGCTGTAGAAAAAACAGCTCCCGTTCAGGAAGAGATCAGAACAGAAACACAGGAAGAAACAAAGGCCTTCTTCCATGACTACAGAATCATCGGGCAGGTGTTCCGCACCTATTGGATCGTGGAGCAGGGGGATTGCCTGTATCTGATCGATCAGCATGCAGCCCATGAACGCATCCTTTATGAAGAGCTGATGCAGAAGTTTAGGGCGGAAAAGGTGGTATCCCAGCGTATGCTGACACCGATGATGCTGAATCTGAGCCCTATGGAAACAGAAACTCTGCGGGAAAATCTGAAACTGCTGGAAAGCTTTGGCTTTGAACTGGAGGATTTCGGCGGGAAATATGCCCTGCGTTCTATGCCCTATTTGCTGCAAAATCCCGATGGTGTGGGGTTTTTCACAGATATTCTGGACAGACTGACGGAGGAGCGTATCACAAATGTATATGATACGAAAATACTGGCGGTGGCAACCATGGCATGTAAGGCTGCGGTAAAAGGACATGATGTGCTGAGTGTGAGAGAGGCAGAAGCCTTGATCCATCAGCTTTTAAAGCTGGAGCATCCCTTTACCTGTCCCCATGGCAGACCAACCATTATTGAACTGACAAAATACGAAATGGAAAAAATGTTTAAACGGATACAGAACTGAGCAGGTGAAGCTATGAAAAAACCTTTGATCATCATCGGCGGGCCCACAGCCTGCGGTAAAACAGGATTTTCCATCAAACTGGCACAGAAGCTGGGCGGAGAGATCATTTCCGCTGATTCCATGCAGGTATACCGCTACATGGATATCGGAACTGCGAAGGTCACGGCAGAAGAGGCAGAAGGGGTACCCCATTATCTGATCGACGAGCTGGACCCCGATGAGGAATACAACGTCATGCTGTTTCAGCAGAAGGCCAAGGCTTATATGGAGGAAATATGGGCAAAGGGGAAGATCCCCATCCTTGCGGGAGGCACAGGCTTTTATATCAATGCCCTGCTGTATGATAATGATTTTACAGAAACAGAAAATGATACCTCCTATCGGGAGGAATGCTATCGTCTGGCAAAGGAAAAGGGCGCAGAGGTGCTGTATGAACGGCTGAAGGAGATCGATCCCGAATATGCTGCCAATATGCATGCCAATAATGTGAAGCGGGTGACCCGTGCACTGGAATATCATTATCTGACAGGAGAGAAGTTTTCTGCCCATAATGCGGCACAGCAGGAAAAGGATACCCCCTATGATGCAGCGGTCATCATACTGAATATGGACAGAGAAAAGCTCTATGAACGCATCGAGCTTCGTATCGATCAGATGCTGGAGCAGGGCCTCGTAGAAGAAGTACAGGGCTTACTGGACAGAGGCTATTCTCCCGATCTGGTTTCCATGCAGGGCATCGGCTATAAGGAATTTATACCGTATTTCAACGGGGAATCCACATTGGAAGAGGCTGTTACGCAGCTGAAAACAAACACCAGACGCTTTGCCAAAAGACAGCTGACATGGTTTCGCCGTCAGATCGAAGGCTTATGGGTGGATCTGAGTAAAAGCTCCTCAGAGGAGGCCATGGATGAGGTTCTGGAATATCTCAAGCAGCGGGAGATCCTGTAGAAATAAGATAGAATAGAAGCAGAAAGGATGTTTCAAGCGTGAAAAAAACTTTCGCAAAAAAGATAGCGCTGATTATGGCTGTTGTATGCGCTTTTGGCGTGAGCGGCTGCAAAAAAGAAGAAGAAAAACCGCAGGAGACAGCGGTTCAGACAGAAGAAACAGTGGAAGAGGAAAAGGAATTTCTGCAGGATGCACTCCTTCTGGCGGAGGATGCGCCTGAGCTGACTGCATCTGCAGCGATCCTGATCGAAGAATCCACAGGAACGATCCTTTATCAGAAAAAAGCCGACGAAAGAATGTATCCTGCCAGCATGACGAAGGTGCTGACAGCACTGGTTGCGCTGGATTATTTCAAGCCCGAGGAGCTGGTAAAGGTTGGCTATGAGATCAATGAGATTTCTCTGGATTCCAGTAAGGCAGGCCATGTGGTCGGGGAAATGCTGACCATGAAGAATGCCATTCGCGGGCTGATCATCCCCTCGGGGAATGACTCTGCCAATGTGATCGCTGCGGCAGTTGCCAGAAGAGCGGAGAATGATGACAGCATCAGCTTTGCACGCTGTGAGCAGATTTTTACGGATCTGATGAATAAAAAGGCGGAAGAGCTTGGCGCAAAGGACAGCCATTTCTCCAATGCCCATGGATACCATGCACCGGATCATTATACCACAGCAAAGGATATGGCTCTGATCTCCAAAGCATTTATGGAAAACCCCACTTTGGAGGAGATCGCCAACGAAAGAAGCTTTGTGGGCAATGGTGCCGACAATATGTTTACAACGGATGAATCCGTAAAAACACAGGATTATGCATGGCGCAGCCATAATCTCCTGATCACAGGCGGAGAATATAACTACGGCTATGCCTCCGGTATTAAAACAGGCTTCACCAACGAAGCAGGGGATTGTGTAACAGCGGCAGCCAGAAACGATGCAATGGATCTGATTGCGGTTATATTCCATTCGGAGGACCCTAATCGCTGGATCGATTCCAAAAATCTGTTTGAATACGGCTTTAACCAGTATGAAGAAAAGGTTGTCTTTGGCGGCAATGAATCTCTGGAGGAGATCCCTCTGACAAAGCATAAAAAATCCGGTGGAGATACGCTTTCCGCTGTGCTGGGTGAGCCTCTGGTGGCATATTTGCCTGTTGGCGGTGCCGAAAAACTGAAAACGACCATCACCTGCAATGAAACCTATGCGGTAACGGATAAGGAAGGAAATCTTTCTCTGAAGGCGCCCATTGAAAAGGGGGCAGAAATCGGTACAGTTTCCATAGAAGCAGACGGAAAGGTTGTTATGGAAGCACCTGTTTATGCAGGCAGAACCGTAGAAAAAGGTACGATTTTCAGCATGATCGCAGATTTGTTCCGTAATCTGTTCACACTGAAAGGAATGCTTGTTTTTGTTGGAATACTGGTAGGTATTTTCGTTGTATTCCTGATCGTCAGAATGGTGCTGCGTCACAGACAAAGACGCAGAGGCGGATACAGTCTGGGCAGACCCTCCAGAAGGAATACTGGACTGACCATGAATCTGAATGGCAAAAAACAAAGAACCCGCAAAAGACGGCGTTTTTAAGTGAATATGCAAAAAGAAAGCCGAAGGCATTTTCCTGCGCAGGAACCTTCGGCTTTTTTCTTTAGCGTTCTGTTTCTGGTTTTTCTTTTCTGGGAGGACGTGGACCTTCATACTGATAATAATCTGTTTTGATCCGTCCGTTGAAAAGCTTTCTTTTTCTGTCAGCCTTTCTGCCAAACAGAGACTCAAAGTATTCCATGGAGGTGATGATATACGCAGACCAGGTGTTATCGGTTTTCATGGTTGCACCCAGCGCACGATACATTTCCTCTACTTCTTTCAGTTCACCGATACGTTCCCCGTAGGGAGGGTTGGAGATCAGTACACCGTATTTCCCGGGTAATACAGCCTCCTGTGAGGGTTTTACCTCGAAGGTGATACAGTCATCCACGCCCGCAAGCTCCGCATTTGCTTTTGCCAGAGCAATGGCATCGGGGTCAATGTCGCTGCCGTAGATTTCGGGCATCACATCATAGTCAATAGCCTGATATGCTTCCTTTCTGGCCTGTTTCCATCTTTCCTTACCGATACGCTCCCATTCCTCAGAAGCAAACTTACGGTTCAGACCGGGAGCAATATTTCTTGCCAGCATAGCCGCTTCAATGGGAATGGTGCCGGAACCGCAGAAGGGATCCAGGAGGATTCGGTCTTTTCTCCAGTAGCTGAGCTGGATCATGGCGGAAGCTAGGGATTCCTTCAGCGGTGCATCCATGGCGCTGGCACGGTAGCCGCGCATATGCAGACCGCTGCCACTGGTATCAATAGCCAGAGTAACCACATCCTTCAGGATACCGACCTGAATGGTATAGGATGCACCGGTTTCATCAAACCAGTCTGTTTTGTATTTTTCCTTCAGCTTTTCCACCACTGCTTTTTTTACGATTGCCTGACAGTCGGGCACACTGAAAAGGGTTGATTTAACGGATTTGCCTACGACAGTGAATTTGCCGTCCTCGGGGATCCAGTCCCCCCAGGGCAGGGCTTTTGTCTGGTCGAACAATTCCGTGAAGGTAACTGCCTTGAATGTGCCCATCTTGATCCATACACGGCCGGCACAGCGCAGCCACAGATTTGCTTTCACGATGTCGGACTCATCTCCGGTGAATTCCACCTTGCCGTCAGAGGTGCGGATATTCTGAAAGCCCAGTGCCTGACATTCTCTTTTTACAACAGCCTCCAGACCAAAGGTGGTGGATGCGATCAAATCGATGCTCATAATTTATCTCCAATCTTTTCTATTCAAAATAAAGAAATCCTACTAATTTAACAGTTTACCATTTTTTCAGCAAAAAAGAAAGAACCCCTTGAAGAAAAGGCAAAAAAAAGGTATCATAGAACAGATTGAAAATAAAGAAAAGTGAGGAATATCATGTACAAAGTATTAAAAAGATGCGGCATGGCAAAACGTGCCGAATTTCATACGCCTCATGGGGTCATCCAGACACCTGTATTTATGAATGTAGGTACAGCCGGAGCCATCAAGGGGGCAGTTTCCACAGAGGATCTGGAGCAGCTGAAGTGTCAGGTGGAGCTTTCCAATACCTACCATCTGCATCTGCGTCCGGGCGATAAAATTGTTAAGGAAATGGGCGGCCTACATAAATTTATTGTATGGGATAAGCCTATTCTGACAGATTCCGGCGGCTTTCAGGTATTTTCTCTGGGGCTGCTCAGAAAAATCAAGGAGGAGGGCGTTTATTTCAGCTCTCACATTGACGGCAGAAAAATCTTCATGGGACCTGAGGAAAGCATGCAGATCCAGTCCAATCTGGGCTCTACCATCGCTATGGCATTTGATGAATGTATCGGTCTGCCTGCAGAAAGACCTTATGTAGAGGCTTCCGTAGCAAGAACCACCCGCTGGCTGGAGCGCTGCAAAAAGGAAATGGCTCGTCTGAATAGCCTGGAGGATACCATTAACAAGCAGCAGATGCTTTTTGCCATCAATCAGGGTGCAACATATAAGGATATTCGTATTGAGCATGCAAAGGTGATTTCCGATATGGATCTGGATGGCTATGCCATCGGCGGTCTTGCGGTTGGGGAAAGCCATGCGGAAATGTATCAGGTGCTGGAGGATGTTGTGCCTTATCTTCCTGTAGACAAGCCCACCTATCTGATGGGTGTGGGTACACCGGAAAATATTCTGGAGGCAGTGGAAAGAGGGGTCGATTTCTTCGACTGTGTACTACCTGCAAGAAACGGACGACATGCCCATGTTTACACAAATTTCGGCAAGCTGAACCTCTTGAATGCCAAATTCGAAAAGGACGATACACCCATCGACCCTACCTGCGGCTGTCCCGCCTGCAGAAGATATACAAAGGCATATATCAGACATCTGTTTAAGGCAAAGGAAATGCTGGCAATGCGTCTTTGTGTTATGCATAACCTGTATTTCTTCAACAGCATGATGGAGGAGATCCGTCTTGCCATCGAAGAAGACCGGTTCCATGAGTATAAGAAACAGAAGCTTGAGGATTTCAAACGCTCCGGTATGAAATAATCGATACTTGACGGAAAAAGATTTCTTGGATATAATTATAAATCAGTGAATAAAAATCCGTAATTAAAAGAAGTTAGGAGAGAGATAAAATGATGTCATTTCTGTTAGACACAGTGATCACACCCGGCGGCGAACCCGTAGCGGAAGCAGCAGGTACAGCAGCCAAGAGTACAGGCGGCCTGTTTGGTTCATGGGGTGCGGAGCATCCTGTGATGCTGATTGTAGTTTATTGCGTGGTTCTGCTGGTAATCATGTATTTCCTGTCTGTAAGACCCACACAGAAAAGAGAAAAGAAACTGGCTGAGCTGAGAAACGAAATCAATGTAGGCGATTCCATTCTGACAAACAGCGGCTTCTACGGCAAGGTTGTAGATGAAACCTATGACACATGGATCGTGGAATTCGGTCTGAACAGAGGTGTTCGTATTCCTGTCAGAAAAACAGAGGTATACGGCAAGGCTGAAGTGCATATGTCCATGGAAGCACCTGCGGAACTGGAAGAAGCACCTAAGAAAAAAGGCCTGTTCTCCAAAAAAGAAGATTGATCTATCAAAATCAGATCTCGAAAGAGGTCTGATTTTTTTTATT
>JAUNCB010000325.1 GCA_030526765.1 Bacillota bacterium | reverse complement strand
GACATACTCATGCTACGTTCTTTCCTGCGGATAGTCAGTTTATGGACATCGCTGCCGCGAAAAGTATCCAATGTTGCGGCAGAAAGAGAAATTTTCTGAAATATTTCTTCAAATTTCTGCACTGTCATATTTTCCCTCCTTTCTTTGTTTCTGTATCATACCCGTTCAATTTCTTCCATCAAAGCGAAAACCAATTCTTCTTCCTTGACTCTGCGAATAATCTCGCCTTTTCTGAAAACAAGACCTACACCTTTGCCTCCGGCAATGCCAATGTCTGCTTCTCTCGCTTCTCCCGGTCCGTTTACCACGCAGCCCATCACTGCTACCTTGATCTTTTTATCAATATGTCTGCATTTTTCTTCTACTTCATTGGCAATGGAAATCAGATCGATTTCTGTTCTGCCGCAGGTGGGACAGGATACAAAGGTAATGCCAAACCGACGCAGTCCAAGGCTTTTTAGAATTTCTCTTGCTGCTTTGATCTCCTCCACAGGGTCTCCGGTCAGAGAAACACGAATGGTATCCCCAATGCCCATGGCAAGGATGGTTCCGATGCCAACGGCAGACTTGATGGTGCCTGCATAAGGAGTTCCTGCTTCCGTGATCCCCACATGGATCGGATAAGGGATGGCTTCGGAAAGCAGCCGATATGCTTCAATGGAAAAAGGTACATCCGATGCCTTAATGGAAACCACAATATCATAGAATTCGAGCTTCTCCAGAATACGTACATGCTTCAGAGCGCTTTCTACCAACCCCTGAGGTGTGACACCGCCGTATTTTTCCACCAGTTCCTTTTCCAGAGAACCGCTGTTTACACCAATACGAATGGGGATTTTTTTCTCTTTCGCCATGGAAACGACCTGTCTGATCTTATCTTCATCCCCGATATTACCGGGATTGATGCGTACCTTATCGATCCCCAGCTCCATTACCCGTAATGCAAGGCGATGGTCAAAATGAATATCTGCAACCAGCGGAATATGAATCTGTTTTTTGATCTCTCCCACAGCATCTGCGGCCGCCATATCCGGAATCGCCACACGAACCAGTTCACAGCCTGCTTCCTCCAGCGCAAGGATCTGCTCTACCGTTGCAGCCACATCCCTGGTATCCGTATTACACATGGACTGGATAATCACAGGATGCGCTCCGCCGATCCACAGCCCGCCGATATTGATTTCTTTTGTCAGTTTTCTGCTCATGCTATCACTCTTTTCAAAATCTCAAAAAACGCCCGAAGCTTTAGGATTCAGGCGTTTACATTCAGACAATAAATTTCATAATATCCCCAAAAAGGACATAGATCATCAGACCCATGATAAAAAGGAAGCCCAGCATCTGCAGTTTTCCTTCTATTTCTGCATCCATAGGGCGTTTCCGCACAGCTTCATAGGCCAGAAACAGGATCCTGCCGCCATCCAGCCCCGGAATCGGAAAAAGATTCAGCACACCAAGATTGGCACTCAGCACCGCCCCGATGTAAACCACATTCTGGATCGCTGCACCGACACTGTACTCCAGACCTGCTTCGTAGCTGGTTTCAACGGTTTTAAATATTGCAATGGGGCCGCCGTATTCATCCTGATCTGCGGTAAAGGTAAAGAGACGCACCAGTCCCTCCGCCGTGACCTTCACATAATTGATCATGGCAAACAGACTGTAATGAGCTGTTTCTCCCACAGACATCTTTTCATATCCCTCCACAGGTTCAGCAAACAAGCCGGAAACCACATTGGGATTAAAGCCGATCAAGTATCTGCCGCTGGCCTCATCCAGTCTGGGCTGTAATTCATAATGATAAATCTGCCCGTCTGCACCA
>JAUNCB010000324.1 GCA_030526765.1 Bacillota bacterium | reverse complement strand
CTGATCTATCGGGAGCATTATGAAATGGACCACGAAGGCAGGCAGATTCCTCTCTCCTCCTGAATTCCGACACAAAAAAGGCTCTTTTCAGAGCCTTTTTTTCACGATCATTCTTTTTCCAAGCGCTGACGTACCACTTCATACATCAGTACCCCTGCTGCAATGGATGCATTCAGACTTTCTGCCTGCCCCGGCATGGGGATCTTCACCCAGCGGTCACAGAGCACCGCAGCCTTTTCCGAAAGCCCCCTCGCCTCATTGCCAATGAGAAAGGCACAGGCTTCCTTCAGGTCTAATCCATAGGGATAGGTTTCCCCTTTCAGATGGGCAGCATATAAAGGGATCTGCTTTTCCTTCATCCTTGCAGACAGCTCCTCCAGAGAAATATTCTGAAACACAGGCACATGAAACAGACTGCCCATGGTAGAACGCAGTACCTTTGGATTATACAGGTCTACACTTCCCTTGCTGAGGAAAACCGCATCCGCACCACAGGCATCGGCAGTACGGATAACTGTCCCCAGATTACCGGGATCATTCAGTTCCTCTGCCAGAATCAGAAAAGGTGCTTTCTTTTGAAATACGGCTTCTTCCTCCCATTCCAGTTTTTTACACACCGCAAGGATCCCCTGGGGATTTTCCGTATCACAGACAGAGGCAAACAACCCGTCTGTCAGACAGAAAACCTCTGCCTTCTTTTCATAGACAGAAAGATCATTTTCCGCAGCAAAGCTTTCACTGACTGCGTATGCCTCCACCTCCCAGGCATCAGGCACCTCGCTGATAAAACGCAGACATTCCGCCACAAAAACGCCTTCCTTGTCTCTGTTTTTCTTTATTTTTAATCCGTTCAGTCGTTTGACCCACTTATTTTCACGGCTTTCAATTCGTTTCATGGTATCACCTCTGTTCCTATGATAAAGGAGAACGGAAGCCTTTGCAAGGAAAAAAGATGCAAAATGCCCTGCAGTATGATACACTGACTACAATAGAATTTAAAGGAGGGTACTATTATGACACCAATGGAAAAAAGAAAAGAATTACTGGGCGCAACACTGGTAAAAAATCTGGAACGCCGTCATTTTGAAGCGTATTATTGCCCCACAGCAGCAGAAGCCGTGGAAAAAGCCCTTTCCCTGATCCCCGAAGGCAGCTCCATCTCCTGGGGCGGCTCCATGACCATCCGTGATATGGGTCTGACAAAAGCAGTAAAGGAAGGCAATTATACCGTAATCGACAGAGACACTGCCGCAAATCCTGCCGAAATGCGTGAAATGCATCGTCAGGGGCTTCTGGTTGATTATTATCTGACCAGCACAAATGCCATTTCCGAGGACGGTGTTCTGGTTAATATCGACGGTACAGGCAACCGTGTGGCTGCCCTTTGCTTTGGCCCCAATCATGTCATCGTACTGGCAAGCCTGAGCAAAACCGCACAGGATGTGGATGCAGCCATCAAACGGGTACGCAGCTATGTTGCCCCTGTCAACAGCATGCGTTTCATGGGCAAAACACCCTGTGCCATTGACGGCACCTGCCACAACTGCGTATCGGAAGAATGCATCTGCAATCAGGTACTGGTAACAAGAGTATGCCGCCCTGCAGGACGCATCAAAGTCATTCTGATCGGGGAAGAACTGGGCTTCTGATTTCTCTGCTTTCCGAAAGGAGATCGTACCATGAAAATACTGGTAGACGCCGATGCCTGCCCTGTGAAGGAGATCATTCTGGGCTGTGCCAAAAAGCACGGACTTTCCGTAGTCATGGTGTGCGATGTGGCTCACCTGCTGTATTATCCTGAGAGTTTCGTCACAGTAGTAACGGTG
>JAUNCB010000056.1 GCA_030526765.1 Bacillota bacterium | reverse complement strand
CATCCGTGATTTTTATCCCGATTTTAAGGAGAGCGTGGAAAATGCCACAGAAAAGCTGGAAAAAATCGAGATCAAGGATGAAGAGACCGATGTGATCTGCGATAAATGCGGCAGAAACATGGTCATCAAATACGGCAGATACGGCAAATTCCTTGCTTGTCCCGGCTTCCCCGAATGTCAGAACGCAAAGCCTTATTTTGAAGAGGCGGGCGTAAGCTGTCCCGAATGCGGCGGCAGAGTGCTGATCAAGAAGACGAAAAAAGGCCGTGTTTACTATGGCTGTGAAAATAATCCCGAGGAATGCGGCTTTATGAGCTGGAATAAGCCCACAGGAGAAAAATGTCCTTCCTGCGGCAGCCCTCTGGAGGAAAAGGGCAGAAAGAATCCTAAAATTGTCTGCTCCAATGAAAAATGCGGTTTTGTAAAGGATAAGCCTGCGGAGGAAGCGTCCGAGGATTGATAAAAAGATAAAACAGCTGTTATTTCTCAAAAAAAATCATAAAATTTGAGAAATAACGGTTGTTTTTTGATTTCTGATGTGCTATAATCCCATAGGTAACTTTTAGTACACACGTATCCCGCAGAGCGGATTGGTGCTGGCGAGGCGTCAGTGGTCCAGCTGAAGGGATGCGGAGGATTAACCAACAGGAGGTTCATACAATGAGCGTAATTTCTATGAAACAGTTGTTAGAAGCTGGTGTTCACTTTGGTCACCAGACAAGAAGATGGAACCCTAAAATGGCTGAATACATCTTCGCTGAAAGAAACGGTATCTACATCATCGACCTGCAGAAAACAGTGAAAAAAGTAGACGAAGCTTATGCTGAAATCTGCAAATGCATCGCTGAAGGCGGTGAAATCCTGTTCGTAGGTACAAAGAAACAGGCACAGGAATGCATCAGAGAAGAAGCTGAAAGATGCGGTATGTACTACGTTAACCAGAGATGGCTCGGTGGTATGCTGACAAACTTC
Organism: Bacillota bacterium; assembly: GCA_030526765.1. Lineage (GTDB taxonomy): Bacteria > Bacillota > Clostridia > Lachnospirales > Anaerotignaceae > Anaerotignum_A. The sequence goes on along the minus strand of JAUNCB010000056.1, from coordinate 6,000 downwards.
ACAACAATCAAAACAAGAATCGCAAGACTGAAAAACCTGGAAAAAATGCAGGAAGACGGTACATTCGATGTACTGCCCAAAAAAGAAGTTGCTAAACTGATGCACGAAATGGAAAAACTGCAGAAAAACGTTGGCGGTATCAAGGAAATGAAAAAAGTTCCCGATATGATGTTCATCGTTGATACAAGAAAAGAAAGAATCGCTGTTCAGGAAGCACACACACTGGGTATCCCCACAGTAGCTATCGTTGACACAAACTGCGATCCCGATGAAATCGATTTCGTAATCCCCGGCAACGATGATGCGATCCGTGCAGTAAAACTGATCGCTTCCAAAGTAGCTGATGCAGTTCTGGAATCCAAACAGGGTGAACAGGAAACAGCTGAAACAGTAGAAGCTGAATAATCTAACCAAGGCATTTGCCCGAGCTTCAGCCTGAACGGGCTGAAGCTCTTTCTTATTTCATACGAACCCATCTCAAGATAAACAGGAGGTAAACGAACATGGCTATTACAGCAGCAATGGTAAAAGAACTGAGAGAAATGACAGGCGCAGGCATGATGGACTGTAAAAAAGCTCTGACAGAAGCAGACGGCAATATGGAAAAGGCTGTTGAAATCCTCAGAGAAAAAGGTCTGGCAGCTTCCGCGAAAAAAGCAGGCAGAATCGCTTCCGAAGGTATGGTTGAAATCTTCCTGAGCGAAGACAATAAAGTTGGTGCAATCGTTGAAGTTAACTCTGAAACAGACTTCGTTGCAAAGAACCAGGTATTCAGAGATTATGTTGCAGCAGTTGCAAAACAGGCTTCCGAAACAACAGCAGCAGACATGGACGCATTCTTCGAAGAAAAATGGGCTCTGGATGCTCAGTACACAGTAAGAGAAGCTCTGTCTCAGCAGGTAGCTGTTATCGGTGAAAACCTGAACATCAGACGTTTCGAAAAATTCGAAAAAGCACAGGCTGGCAAACTGGTTTCCTACATCCACGGCGGCGGCAGAATCGGTGTTATGATCGAACTGGCTTGCGAAAACGAAGCAGAAGAACTGGTTGAACTGGGCAAAAACATCGCTATGCAGGTTGCAGCTCTGAACCCTAAATTCATCAGAGAAGCAGATGTTCCCGCTGAATTCATCGCAAAAGAAACAGAAATCCTGACAATTCAGGCGAAAAACGACCCTAAAAACGAGAAAAAACCTGACAACATCATTGCAAAAATGATCGAAGGCAGACTGAAAAAAGAACTGAAAGAATTCTGTCTGATCGAACAGCCCTATGTAAAAGATACAGATATGACTGTAAAACAGTACATTGAATCCGTAGCGAAAGCAGTTGGTGCTCCCATCGAAATCTCCAGAGTCGTTCGTTTCGAAACAGGCGAAGGTATGGAAAAGAAAGAAGAAAACTTTGCTGAAGAAGTTGCAAAAGCAATGAATTAATCGGTAATCTTTTCGGATTATAATTAAAAAAAGAAAAGGAAACGTAGCAGTACGGAAAACCGTATTGCACACGTTTCCTTTTTTACAGGATAAAATTTACATACAATTTGATCGGAAGACAAAATATGGTGGAAATTTTTTGTGTTTTGTGTTACATTGATAAGGTAAGGAGGCTGTGAAAAATGTATAAGAGAATCGTACTGAAATTAAGCGGCGAAGCATTAGCCGGAGAAAAAGCCGGTGTTACATTTGATGATGCAGTGATCTTTGGTCTGATCGACCAGATCAAATCTGTTATGGAAAAAGGAACTCAGGTATCTCTTGTGATCGGCGGCGGCAATTTCTGGCGCGGCAGAAGCGCAGATTCCAGTATGGATCGTACAAAAGCAGATCAGATCGGTATGCTGGCAACAGTTATGAATGCCATTTATTTTGCTGACGCACTGCGTCAGAAGGGCATCAAAGCTTTCGTGCAGACACCTATCATGATCGGTACGATGACGGAAATGTTCTCCAAGGAAAGTGCCATTGCCCATATGGAAAAGGGCGAGGTGGTCATTTTCGCGGCAGGTATGGGACATCCCTTCTTCTCCACAGATACGATCACAGCTTTAAGAGGCGCTGAACTGGATGCAGACGGTCTGTTCTTTGCAAAGAGCATCGACGGTGTATATGACGATGATCCGGAAAAAAATCCAAATGCAAAGAAGATCGATGTTATCAAAGCGGAAGATATTGTAAAAAATAATCTGAAAGTCATCGATATGGCAGCCGCAAACCTATGCTTCGAACGCAGAATCCCCGTGATCATTTTTGGTCTGAATGAGGAAAACAGCATTGTTCGTGCAGTGGGCGGCGAAAAGATCGGTACAATTGTAACTGTTTAAAGATTTTGTTCACACAGGAGGAAACGATTATGGCATCTGAAATGACAAAACCTTATGAAGAAAAAATGAAAAAAACTCTGGCAGCACTGGAAAGTGATTACAGCACAATCCGTGCAGGCCGTGCAAACCCCCATGTTCTGGATAGAATCACTGTTGATTATTATGGCACAGCAACACCTCTGAATCAGGTAGGTAACATTTCCGTTCCCGAACCTCGTCTGCTGCAGATCCAGCCTTGGGATACATCCCTGCTGAAAGCCATTGAAAAAGCGATCAATATGTCTGAACTGGGTATCAACCCCAACAATGACGGTAAAGTGATCCGTCTGGTGTTCCCTGAACTGACAGAAGAAAGACGTAAAGATCTGACAAAGGATGTTAAGAAAAAAGCAGAAGCATCCAAGGTTGCTCTGAGAAATATCAGACGTGATGCAATGGATCATTTCAAAAAAGCAGAAAAAGCAAAAGAAATCACAGAAGATCAGCTGAAGGATCTGGAAGATGAAACACAGAAGCTGACAGACAAATATGTTGCTGAAATCGACGCAAAATGCGACGCAAAGAGCAAAGATATCCTTACAGTTTAATCCACACAGAACGCCCCTCTTTTCCGAGAGGGGCTTTGTTACAGGAGGCAATTTATGTTTTTTGGAAAAGAAACAGCTGAAACCTATCAGCTGAATCCGGAAAAAATGCCGAAGCATATTGCTATCATTATGGATGGCAATGGCAGATGGGCAACAAAGCGGGCGCTTCCCCGCAAGGCAGGGCATAAAGCCGGTGCGGAAGCATTGGAAAAAATCATATATGCAGCAAAGGATATGGGGCTGGAGCATCTGACGGTATATGCATTTTCTACGGAAAACTGGAAAAGATCGGAAGAAGAGGTCGGTGCGATCATGGACCTGCTTCGGATGTATCTGAAAAATTATTTCAAAAAATTTCTGAATGATAATGTTCGGATGGATGTGATCGGTGACATTTCCCGTCTGGATCAGGATATTCAGAAGAGCATTTTGGAAATTGAGGAGATCTCCAAAGAAAAAACAGGCCTTTCCGTTCATATCGCATTAAATTACGGCGGCAGGGATGAACTGCGCCGTGCTGTAGCAAAGATCGCTGCAGATGCTGCGGCAGGAAGACTGCAGGCAGAGGAAATCACAGAGGCTACGATCACAGATGCACTGGATACGGCAGGGACACCTGATCCTGAACTGCTGATCCGTACCAGCGGGGAAGAGCGCATCAGTAATTTCCTGCTGTGGCAGATCGCTTATTCCGAATTCTATTTCTCTGATATGCTGTGGCCTGATTTTAATAAAACCGAACTGGAAAAGGCAATCTATTATTATCAGAACCGAGAACGTCGATTCGGCGGCAGATTGAAATGAGGTGACTGACCATGAAAACGAGAATCATTTCTGCACTGGTGGCATTGCCGCTTCTGCTTTTTATCGTTGTCAGCGGGGGTCTGTGGCTCCATTTGGGTATTGCGGTTCTTGGTCTTGTAGGAATGTATGAATTCAATAAAGCAATTTCCAAGGAAGTGAAGGGAACACATATGATTGCATATCTGTTCGCCTTGATTTATGTTATTTTTATCGATAAAATCATTTATACAAGCCCGTTGTTCAGTATTTTTGTTTCCTTGTTTACCATTGCACTTCTGGTTTACAGTGTGCTTTGCTATCAGAAAACCAATTATGTGGAAATCGTGGCAGCTTTCTTTGGCTTTTTCTATGCCTGCTTCCTGCTTTCCCATGTTTATCTGGTAAGGGAATACGATCATGGGAAGCTGCTGATCTGGCTTGCCTTCATTTCTGCCTTTGGCTGTGACACAGGGGCATATTTTACAGGCTATTTTCTTGGGAAAAGAAAGCTGTGTCCAGCATTGAGCCCTAAAAAGACCATTGAGGGTTCTATCGGCGGCATCATTACCTCCGTTGCTCTTTGTCTTCTTTATGGGGTATGGATCAATAAATACTATCCCGTTGCAAATGCAAACATCCTTCTGCTGTGTGGTCTGGTGGGGCTGGCGGGTTCTGTTCTGTCTCAGATCGGTGATCTGGCGGCATCCTCTATCAAGCGGCAGGTGGGTATTAAAGATTACGGCAATCTGATGCCCGGACACGGCGGCGTACTGGACAGATTTGACAGTGTCATCATGACTGCCCCCGTGCTATACTATATTATGCTGTTCCTGATCAGATAATGGGAAGGGAAGGAAGCGTTTTATGAGAAAAATTTCGATTTTAGGCTCTACAGGCTCCATTGGTACACAAACGCTGGAGGTTGTGGAAAATCTGAATAGTATCCATGTTATGGCCATCACGGGAAACAGCAACATTCAGCTTCTGGAAGAACAGGCCAGAAAATTTCATCCGGAACTGGTTGCTGTTATGGATGAAAAGAACGCAGAAGTGCTGCGGGAAAGACTGGCAGACTGCGATATCCGTGTAGTCTGCGGCATGGATGGATTGGTGGAAGCTGCAACCTATGAAGGTGTGGATACCGTTGTAACATCCGTTGTGGGAAATGTTGGGCTGAAGCCTACCTTTGAAGCCATCCGTGCAGGAAAAAATATTGCCCTTGCCAATAAGGAAACTCTGGTTTCCGCAGGGCAGCTGGTCATGGATCTGGCAAAAAAACACAATATAAACATTTACCCTGTAGACAGTGAGCATTCTGCCATTTTTCAGTCTCTGCAGGGCAATGCAGGAAACCGCATCGAACGAATTCTGCTGACTGCATCGGGCGGCCCTTTCCGTGGGAAAAAGCGGGAGGAACTGATGCAGGTAACGGCTGCGGATGCGCTGAAGCATCCCAACTGGAGTATGGGCAGCAAGATCACCATTGACTCTGCGACCCTGATGAATAAGGGGCTGGAGGTAATGGAGGCAAAATGGCTCTTTGGTGTGGATGTGGATCAAATCGAGGTTCTGGTACATCCCCAGAGCATCATTCATTCTGCGGTGGAATATGAAGACGGTGCGATTGTGGCGCAGCTGGGGGAACCGGATATGCGTGTTCCTATCCAATATGCGCTGACCTATCCCGAACGGGTGAAAAATCCGTTTCCTCGGGTGGATTTTACAAAGAGAAATCAGTTTACTTTTGAAAAACCGGATATGGAAACCTTCCGTTGTCTCTCTCTGGCATACCGTGCTCTGAAAACAGGGGGAACGCTGCCAGCGGTGCTGAATGGTGCCAATGAAATTGCCGTAGCCCGCTTTCTGAAAGGAGAGATCACCTTCCTGCAGATCCCGGAGCTGATAGAACAGACCATGGATGCATATACTGTAAAACAGGAATATACACTGGAAGATCTGCTGGAAGCCGATGCGTGGGCAAAGGACTATGCGGCGAAGGTATGTTTTCAATAAGGTTAGGGGGTGGGGGAAATTTCCTCTTTACTGATTACAATATTATTATTGGGTGTCCTTGTGGTTGCCCATGAATTCGGACATTTTATTGTGGCGAAGAAAAGCGGGATATGGGTGCAGGAATTTGCGGTTGGCATGGGGCCTAGGCTTTTTTCTGTTACCAAAGGCGATACGGAATATAGTCTGCGTATTTTTCCTTTGGGCGGTTTCTGCCGTATGGAAGGGGAAAGCGAGGATGGAGGCATCCCCAGTGAAACCTCCTTTCTGACAAAATCTGTCGGTGTTCGTTTTGCC
>JAUNCB010000055.1:4371-7000 GCA_030526765.1 Bacillota bacterium | reverse complement strand
TTTCCATGATTCTGAATGCAATGTATTTCCTGCCTTCCGTTATTGCGATCTGGTCTCTTCCTAAGGAAGGGAAGGCAAAGAGAGTACAGGTTTCTCCTTTGTTCGCATTGGCATTGGTGCTGTTTATTGCTGTAAATTTTGCATTAGGCATCGGTTACCGTCCCATCGTTCATATTGTAGAGATGGGTATTGTATTGATGGAAATGCTGCTTTGATGAGAGGATGAGGTGAGAAAATAAATGAGCGGAAATGTACTTTTGCTGCTCCCGATGATTTTACCCTTTATTTTTGGTCTCATCATTGGCTTCCAGAAGGAAGAAAAGCAGCGCAACACTTTGGTTTTTATCGCAATGGCGGTGGAAGCGGCACTGGTATGGTACCTGTGTATGGGGGACCATGCTGCTGTTCTGTGGACACTGACGGACCGCCTTTCCATTGCGTATCATACGGATGGTCTGGCAAAATTCTTTGCCTGTCTGATCAGTACGATCTGGCTGATCGTAGCAGTGTTTTCCATGGAATACATCAAGCATGAAAAGAATCCATCCCGATTCTTCATGTTTTACACTTTTTCTCTGGCAGCATTGATGAGTCTTTGCTTCTCGGAAAATATGATGACACTGTATCTGTCCTATGAATTTATGACCGTTCTGACAGTACCTCTGGTTATCCACGCCGGTACACCCGAAGCGGTCAGTGCAGGTCTGAAATATCTGGGTTATTCTATTTTTGGTGCAGGTCTGGGGCTGATGGGCTTCTTCTTCCTGAATACCTACTGCGATACTACCTCCTTCATTGCCGGCGGTACACTGAATATGGCACTGATCGAGGGCAGGGAAAATATGATGCTGATCGTATTTTTCCTGATGATTCTGGGCTTTGGCTGTAAGGCGGGTATGTTCCCCCTGCATGCGTGGCTGCCCACGGCGCATCCTGTTGCGCCTTCTCCTGCATCTGCAGTGCTTTCCGGTATCATCACAAAGGGTGGTGTCATTGCCATCATCCGTGTGACATACTATCTGTTTGGTGCGGATTTCCTGCGTGGCTCCTGGGCGCAGATGGCGGTACTGACACTGTCTGTGATCACGATTTTCATGGGCTCCATGCTGGCATATAAAGAAAAGCATCTGAAAAGAAGACTGGCTTATTCCACAGTTTCCAATGTTTCTTATGTTGTGTTTGGTCTGATGCTGCTTTGCCCTGCAGGCTTTATGGGGGCATTGCTGCAGGTAGTATTCCATGCAGTTGCGAAGAATATCCTCTTCCTTTGTGCCGGTGCGATCATTTACAAAGCACATAAGACTATGGTTGCGGATCTGGTTGGGATCGGCAAGGAGATGCCTGTCGTAATGTGGACCTTTACCATTGCGGCGCTGTCCCTGATCGGTATTCCGCCCACAGCAGGCTTTGTCAGCAAATGGTATCTGGCACAGGGCGGTCTGATGCCTGAAATGGGTGCCATCGGCTTTATCGGTGTTGCAGTTCTGATGGTATCTGCGCTTCTGACAGCGGGCTATCTGATGTCTATTGTTATGAAGGGCTTCTTCCCCGGAAAAAGCTTTGACTATGCAAGTCTGAAAGTAAAGGAACCCAATTATCTCATGACGGTACCTCTGGTGCTGCTGGCTGCAGCGGTGGTTGGTATGGGTATTCTGCCCGCACCTCTGCTGGATGTGATCGGCGGTATCAGCGGAATGATTTTCTAAGGAAAGGGAGGAAACAGTATGAACGCATTTGCGACATTGTTACCGGTGATCTTTCCGATCGTTGCAGGCGCAGCCCTGCTGCCGGTAAAATTCAAGGACAGAAAGTCCAGAGAAAGGGTAGTGCTTCCTATCGTTGTACTGAATGCGATCTTTGCACTGTATGCGATTTTTGGAACAGGCTGCCCCGAGGTAACACTGTTCCAGTTCAGCCATAAGCTGTCTTTAACCCTGCATGTGGATGGCCTTTCCAAGGTGTTTGGTACAATGGTATCCCTGCTGTGGATCGTTACAACGGTATATGCCTTTGAATATATGACCCACGAAGGCAATGAGGACAGATTCTTTGCATTCTTTACGATGACATTCGGTGTGGTTGTCGGGATCGCCTTTGCTGCGAATTTCCTGACAATGTACCTGTTCTATGAATTCCTGACACTGGTAACACTGCCCATCGTTATGCATCAGTTTGATGATAAGGCAAGACATGCAGGTAAGATGTATGTGCTTTATATGATGTTTGGTGCATCCCTGGCATTTATTGGTTTTGTATTTATCTATATTTACGGCACAACAACAGCATTTGTGCCCGGCGGTGTGCTGAATCCTGCATTGATCGCAGGGCATGAAACAACACTGCTGGCAGTATTTGTAATGGCATTCTTTGGTTTTGGTGTAAAAGCGGCAGTATTTCCTTTCTACCGCTGGCTGCCTAAGGCTTCCGTTGCACCGACACCTGTTACAGCGCTGCTGCATGCCGTTGCTGTCGTAAAATCCGGTATCTTCGCTATTATCCGTCTGACATACTATTCCTTCGGTACCTCCTTCCTGGTAGGCACCTGGGCGCAGTATACCATGCTGATTTTTGCGGCGGTCACCATCGTGTTCGGTTCTACAGTAGCCCTGAGAACCCCTCATGTAAAAAG
>JAUNCB010000055.1:0-4361 GCA_030526765.1 Bacillota bacterium | reverse complement strand
ATTTTCGGTATTGCCGTAATGACACCGGCAGGTCTGGCGGCGGCACTGCTGCATATGGTTTACCATGCAGTGATCAAGATCACACTGTTCTTTACAGCCGGTGCGATCTTGTATAAAACCCATAGAGAGTATCTTTATGAAATGGAGGGCTTTGGCAAATATATGCCGATCACCTTTGCCACCATGGCGATCACAGGCCTTGGGCTGGTGGGTGTTCCGCCCTTTGCAGGCTTTAACAGTAAATGGGCGCTGGCATCGGCAGCGGTGGAAAGTGGAAATGTGGTATCCTATATCGGTATCGTTGCGCTGATCCTGTCCGCTCTGCTGACAGCCATGTATATCTTCTCTATTATCATCAGAGCATATTTCCCCAGAGAAAAGGAATATGCGGCGGATTATTATCATCATGTATCCGATCCCAATAAATACATGACGATTCCGCTGATCGTTCTGGCGATCGTTTCTGTTATCATGGGTCTGTTCCCCGAAGCACTGCTTGACATCATGCATGGTGCGATCGCGGGTATCGTTTAAGAAAGGGGGAGAAAAATGAATATGACATTGGCATTTCTTGTTTTCTTTCCCATGATCGGGGCTCTGATCGGATATCTGATCGGCAGAAAAAACAAGTCTGCAAGAGATTACTGGGCAATGGCGGTTACACTGGCAACCTTCCTGGGAGCACTTTCTCTGGTAGGAAAGGATGCAGTGCTTTCCATTCCCGCCTTCTGCGGGATCGGCCTTTCCTTCCATGGAGACGGGCTGCGTATTACGCTGGCAACACTGGCGTCCTTCATCTGGTTCATGACAACGGTGTTTTCCAAAGAATACTTTGCCCATTACCGTAACCGAAACAGATACTATTTCTTTATGCTGATGACGCTGGGGGCAACTCTGGGCGTGTTCCTGTCGGCAGATTTCTATACGACATTTATCTTCTTTGAAGTGATGTCCTTTACATCCTTTGTTCTGGTTATTCAGGAAGAAACCGACCATGCTGTGCGGGCAGCTCAGACGTATCTGGCGGTGGCTGTGATCGGCGGTCTGGTCACACTGATGGGTCTGTTCATGATGTATCAGATGGCAGGCACACTGAATTTTGATGAACTGGCTATATTCTGTCATGATCTGGAGGACAAAAAGGATTTCTACTTTGTAGGTGTGCTGACACTGGTCGGCTTCGGTGCAAAGGCGGGTCTTTTCCCGCTGCATATCTGGCTGCCCGAGGCACATCCTGTGGCACCTGCACCTGCCAGTGCGCTGCTGTCCTGTATTCTGACCAAATCCGGTGTATTCGGTATGCTGGTTCTGAGTACAAAGATATTCATCCATGATGCCCAGTGGGGTATGATGATCCTTGCGCTGGGGGTTACCACAATGGTACTGGGTGCTGTTCTGGCAGTATTCTCCATCAATCTGAAGCGTACGCTGGCATGCTCCTCACTTTCTCAGATCGGTTTTATTGCAACAGCCATCGGGATGCAGGGGCTTTTGGGGCACCATAATGCGCTGGCTGCAGAGGGAACCATTCTGCATCTGGCAAACCATTCCCTGCTGAAGCTGACACTGTTCATGTCCGCAGGTGTGGTTTATATGAATCTGCACAAGCTGGATCTGAATGAGATCAGAGGCTGGGGCAGAGATAAAAAGCTGCTGAAATTTATTTTCCTGATGGGTGTTTTGGGTATCACAGGCGTTCCCCTCTGGAACGGTTATATCTCCAAAACACTGATCCATGAAAGTATCGTAGAATATATCCATATTCTAGCGGATGCGGGACAGTCTACAACGCTGTTCACAATCATTGAATGGCTCTTCCTGTTCTCCGGCGGTCTGACAGTGGCATATATGACAAAGCTGTTTGTGGCAGTATTCATGGAAAAGAATCCTTATCCCGAAACACTGCATGGTCATGACCATGGCCCTTATATGAACAAGCTTTCTTCTGTAGTGCTGCTGATCAGTGCGCTGATCCTGCCTGTGATCGGTATGCTGCCTTATAACACACAGAATGTTCTGGCAGAATTCTGTCTGGACTTCATGGGGGCACATCCACCCGATCATGCAGTACACTACTTCATCTGGATCAACCTGAAGGGTGCTGTGATCTCTATTGCCATTGGTGCTGCTGTTTATTTCCTTTTCATTCGTCAGGTGCTGATGGTGAAGGATGCAAACGGCAACAAAGTGTATGTGGATCGCTGGCCCGAATGGTTCAGTATCGAGAACAAGATCTATCGTCCTTTGCTGCTGAGCGGACTGCCTTTTGTGGGCGGCTTCTTTGCAAGGCTGGCAGGCAGCTTGACAGATGGGCTGATCTCCATTCTGCGTATGCTGATTTTTAACGATGATAACGGTCGTGTGGTTCCGCCCGAGGATAAATATTTCTCTGCCTATACTGACTTTGAGGCAGATCACGAAATGTATCGGGAAGGCTTTGCGACAAGCCTGCTGCTGATCGGTATCGGTCTTACGATTGCAACAGTATATATTATGATTTAAACAAACCAAGGCTTCTGCGAAAAAAAGCAGGAGCCTTTCTTTTATTTGACATTGCTCCTTTGGGAGGGTACAATAAGCATACTGACAAATGGGAAAGGAAGCAGGAAAATGAACCTGAAAAAAGTGGGTATATTGTTGCTGACGGGCATGCTGTTCTGTACAGGCTGCGCAGAGCGCAGAGATGCCATGCAGAAAATGGTGGAAAATAAAAAAATGGAAAATCGACATGAGGCGACCACCTTTGCCATGGATACCATCATGACATTTACTGTGATCCATGAGGACGGAGATGAGATCATCATCGATGCAGAGCAGGAGATCAGAAGGCTGGAGAATATCCTTTCCATTACAGCGGAGAACAGTGATGTTTCCAGACTGAATGCTGCGGCAGGGAAGGAAGCTGTTTCCATAGAAAAGGATACACAGATCCTTCTGGAGGCAGGAAAAGAGCTTGGAGATATAGCAAAGGGAACCTTTGATATTGCCATTTCTCCTGTTGTAAAGGCATGGGGCTTCACGGAAGAGGCGCATCGTGTGCCACAGCAGGCGGAGCTGGATGCACTGCTGGAGTTGACAGACCCTGATGCTGTGATTCTGGAAGAGGGAAGGGCATTCCTGCAGAAGGAAGGCATGGCAGTGGATCTGGGTGGGATCGCAAAGGGCTATACATCCGATCGCGTGGCGGAGCTGCTGAAAGAAAATGGTGTGGAGTCTGCGATTTTTTCCCTTGGCGGAAATGTGTACGGCATTGGCAAAAAGCCGGATGGTGCCCAGTGGGAGGTTGCGCTGGCGAATCCGCTGGATGCCAATGATTACTGCGGTCTGATTGCCATAGAAAATCAGGCGGTGGTCACTTCCGGCGGCTATCAGCGATATTTCGAAGAGGATGGCAAAAAATATCATCATATCATTGACCCCGCAACAGGCTATCCTGCGGAAAGCGGGCTGCTGTCTGTAACGATCATCAGCGAAAGCGGGATCGAGGCAGACGTGCTTTCCACGGCATTGTATGTGATGGGGCTGGAGGAAGGTCTGGCATTCTGGCAGGAACAGGGTGGTTTTGACGCAATTTTTGTTACAGAGGCAGGCGAGGTCGTTGCGACAGAGGGTGTCTGCTTTACATTTGAAGGACAAGATAATGATTTCACCTATCGTATGGTGGAAAGAAAGTAAGGGAGGATATCAATATGGAAAACTGTAAATGCAAGGGAGTATTAGAAAACATGATTTTTGAATGTGACTGGAAGGATCTGGGGCTGATGGGGCTGTGCGTTGGCTCTCTGGGCTATCTGTTCGGTATGCTGGTTCCCGGAAAATATAAGAATGCAGCCGCATTCACAGCAGGCGCAGGTTTTTTCCTGTCTGCAGTGGCAGTCACAGTGAAAAGCATTCAGGCAGCAAGAGAAGATGACTTCGATGAATACGAAGACTTTGAAGACTGGGAAGAATGGGAAGATGACGAAGACGAAGAAGAAGGCTTTGTCATGAAAATTACAACAGAAGAAGCGTAAGCAGGATCAGTTGCCCCCTTCTATCAGACAGGATGTCTGATGGAAGGGGGTTTTTCTGTTCTAACAGGCTTGGAATAGAAGGAAAAGAATGACATACAAATGAAAAAAAGGCAATGGAGTGCGGATGCTATGGCAGGAGGCAGAAGAAAAAGAGCGGCTTATACGAATACAGCGATCTATATCCGTCTTTCTCGGGAGGATGGAGATAAGGAGGAAAGCAACAGTGTTTCTGTGCAGAAACGGATGCTGCAGGATTATGTGGCAGGAGAAGAAGGGCTGGAGCTGTATGAAACCTATGTGGATGACGGATATACGGGAACGAATTTTGAACGGCCTGCCTTTCGGCGG
>JAUNCB010000054.1:4600-7086 GCA_030526765.1 Bacillota bacterium | reverse complement strand
TACGGAAAAGATACTGCGCCATCCGCCGAATGGGTTCGTATTTTTCCGGCAGCGGCGGCCGATGGGATTCCCCCATCAACTCTGCCCCCTTGGCATCCAGAAAGTTTTCCAGGGTCAGCCGCACCATATCACAGATCTTTTCATCTGTTTCCACATCATTGATGCACTGCTTCACCAGATCCGTATGTACCATCCGCATACCGCACTGCTGTCCTGCCTGATAGCCTGCGATCATCATCAGCTCGCTGCCGCCGGTCAGCTCAAGGGTACAGTTTTCTGCACCGTAGCGTTCTGCCACCCGTCTTGTGGCTGTTCTCAGCTTTTCCACAGAGCTGATTTCCACGGGGATGGATTCCAGTTTGATCTTCGGCATGCTTTTTTCAAAGCAGGTTTGCAAAGAACGGAATACATTCTTATCCGTCATATTCCTGTCATGGAGATAAACCACCACATCCGGCTGCAGCGTCAGCGGTGCCACAATATTTTTCAATACATCCTTGTCATAATATTCGATCAGAACCTTCATGGGATCTCTCCCCTTTCCGTTTATTCCTCAACGATGGTTTCTTCTTCGAATTTCACTTCCTCTGCTGCCTCGCCTTTTTTCCCTCTGCCGGAAAAAACAGCCCCAAAATTCAGCTTATTTACCACACCGGGTGCCATATCGATCAGCTTTGTTACCGCATCCTGATTTTTCACATTGATCAGATGGGTACCGTCCTTTGTGATCGCCAGAATAGCAGAGGGTGTGATCTTTGCCCCTACGCCGCCTGCTGCGCTGCTGCTTTCCTTTGTGCCAACGCCCGCACCAACGGAAACCTCGATCAGGGGCAGCAGGGTCAGCCCGTCCATTGCGATAGCTTCACCCACTACTGTTTTTGTGGAAACCAGATCGTCCACTTTATCGAATAATACATTTACTGCCTCATTAAAATCCTTGCTCATCGCTGTTCATCCTTTCTTATACATCCTTCCCGCGGAGGAATTTTATCCCTTTCCAGATTGCCTTACGCACCGGCTTCGTCAGCACGAATGCCAGCACCGCCCAAAGCAATACTCCCAGCACGATCTTCCCCTTCAGCCGCAGCTCCACATCCTCTACGCCTGCCTTGGTAAAATCGCCCTTGATCTGTATATCATTGCCGAATTTCGCCGTCAGCACACCTGCCGCCGCCAGCACATAGCCCGTTGCCGCAGGGTCTCCGGCACCGATGGTGGCTCTGACGAACAGGTCGCCCGGCAGAATCCCTCCGATCAGCCGCTTCAGCAGTTTTTCCAGTGCCCGAAAAATTTCTTTTTTCTCTTCTATGCTCCAGAGCAGTCCCACGATCGGCGGCAGCCCCTTCTTTTTCTTTTCTTCCTCTTCGCCCGTAAAGAAATCTTCCTCCAGATTATCCGGCGGTGTTTCCACGATTTCGGAAAGCTGTACCCGCCGAACGGTTTTCGGCTGCTTTTCCGCCATCCGCTGTGCCTGTGGTCTTTCCTTGGGCTTCTTCGGCTCTTCCGCCTTTACTTCCTGCTGCTTTTCCGCCGTCTCAGGCTTCGGCGCATCCTTCCGCACCGCCTTCTTCTGCGGCTGCGCTTCCTCTGCAGTTTTCTTTGCCTCTGTGTCCTCCGCCTGCTTCTTTTCTGTATCCACCAGCGTAAACCAGAGCACCTTCACCAGCAGCTTCGCCTTTTCCGTCGGCGTATAGCTTCCTCTGACCTTCACTGCGCCAAAAAGCCAGGACACGTCAAAAGAACCGCCGACCGCCTCCTGCTTCTGACCCATCAGCCGATAGCGAATGGGCGAAAGCAGCACCACCAGCAAAATCAGCAGGATCAACAGCAGCAGTGCCAGCAGCACAATGCCGATCCATTTTAAAATTCCCAGTAAAATCAATAAAACATCCATTGCGTTCCCCTATTTCTTCTCCTTACAGGATCAGCTCCGCCGCCACAGCGGGATCTCGTCCGTTTTTTACAGCATCCTCTGCCATAAATGCCAAAAGCCCATAGGCCTCTCTTCTGCCCATGGCAACCCCTGCGATCTGTGCAGGGCGGTTTTTGTTCCGTTCCCGAAACAATTCCCTGCTGGAAAGGATCTCCAGACGATTCTTATCTTCAAACAGGACGATGCAGTATAAATGCAGCACAGGGATGCTGCGGCGCAGGCTGTAAACCACAGTTTCCAGATCGGTCACATTGCCCGCTACAAATAAGTTATCGATCAGCTTCATACTGCCTCCTCCTTTCCAGATATGCATCCATTTTACCATATTGCATCATTTTGGAAATATTATAGCATAAAACCGAAAGATGTCACAACCCATCCACAAATTTTCCCTGTTTTCTTACAGCCGTGCCAGTGCCCGCTCCAGCTCATTCAGCCGATCCACGGGATACATCCGCAGAAGCTCCTTATACTGACCGCCGCTCAGCTCCGGTGTTTCCGTATAGATCGCAATTTTGCCCTGCAAATCCGCCTGTGCAAACTTCAGCTTCAG
>JAUNCB010000054.1:0-4500 GCA_030526765.1 Bacillota bacterium | reverse complement strand
CCGTATAGATCGCAATTTTGCCCTGCAAATCCGCCTGTGCAAACTTCAGCTTCAGTTTCATAAAATCATCCTTTTGCATCCTTATCTCCTCCTTTCCGGAATAATTCAGAAAGCCCCATCAGAAAAAGAAAGCCGCCAAAGGCCTTCCGCAGCAGTGCCGATTCCACGGAAACTGCCAGAAATGCCCCTGCAGCCGCCCCCAGAAGCCCGAACACTGCCAGAGGCTTTGCCGTTTTCCCATCCAGATTCCCCTCCCTCCTGTGGGTGAAGAGGGCGGCAATCGCTGTAGGGATAAAATAAATCAGATTGATCCCCTGAGCCTGCTGCTGTGTAAGATCTGTCAGAAACAGCAGGGCAGGGATCAGAACCGTGCCGCCGCCAATGCCCATTCCGCTGATGATGCCCGAAAGAAAGCCCACCAGCACAACCGCCCCCGTCAAAAGAGCATCCTCACAGCCGCCGCCAGCAGGAATGCACCGAACACACGATGCAGCCACACTCCGCTGAGCCGTTTCAGCAGCCGTGCCCCCACCACACCGCCTGCCAGTCCCCCGATGCAAGCCCCCAGTGCAAGCTGCCACACCTCACCCAGTCCTGTTTTCCACAGATAGATCCCCAGCGACAGCATCGACAGGGGCAGGATCACCGCAATGGCAGTGGCATGGGCCTTATGCTCCTCTACTCCCAGCAGCCGCTCCATGGCAGGCACCACAATGGTTCCGCCACCGGAGCCGAACAGCCCATTGGCAAAGCCCGTTACCACACCGATCCAGAGCATTTTTCCTTTTTGCTTCATCCAGATCGCCTCCTCCTTCCTAGTATGACGGAAAAAGGCGCAGCTCATACGCTGCGCCCCATATCCATGCCGTTATTGCTTCATATCCTCCCAGATCTTACGGATATCCATCCCCAGTGCGCCGCCGTCCCGCTGCATCCCATAGGAGTTTCGCTCCGTATGACCCTCCAGATCCTCCGTCGTGCTGTGAACACCGCCGCCGGGTGCCTCTTCCTTCCAGTTTTCCGCTTCTTTCATTTCCTCGTACCAGCGTCTTGCCTCCCCTTCATCCACCATGCCGTCTGCCCGACACCCGCCGCACAGACACATCGCCAGCAGGGCTGCCGCCAGAATTCCCGCTTTCCCATGCATCATAATATCCCTCCCGAAAATTTTTTTGCAATATGACTTGCGGTTATAGTTTTCTCCGCCGCTGCCGAAAAAACCGCTCTTTTCAATGGAACAACCGTCAGAAATTGTCAGCCCGTCCCGATGATTCAGAATGCAAAACCTTGTGGATACGATAAAAAATTGATATAATAGCAAATTGAAAAAAAATGATCTTTCGAGATCATTGTAATATAAAGGAGTGTTGTAACATGACAAAAAGAAAAAGCGGTATCCTGCTGCATCCCACCTCCCTGCCCTCTTCCTTCGGCGTTGGGGATCTGGGCAAGGCAGCCTTTACCTTCGTGGATAAGCTGGCAGAAGCAGAGCAGACCCTCTGGCAGGTGCTGCCTCTGGTTCCTGCGGATGACGGCGGCTCTCCCTATTCCAGCTGCTCCGCCTTTGCGGGCAATCCCCTGCTCATCAGCCCCGAAAAGCTGATGGAAGACGGCTATCTGACAGAAGCAGATCTGCTGGAAGCAGCCGTTGCCCCCGCTCCCAGAGTGGACTATGGGAGGGCAAAGGCCGCAAAGCTGCCCCTGCTGGAAAAGGCATACCGTGCCTTCCTTGCAGCCGAAAAACCCGCAGATTATGCAGCCTTCTGCGAGAAAAATGCCTTCTGGCTGGATGATTATGTGCTTTATATGGCACTGAAGGAACATTTCCGCAATGCACGTGCCGCAGAGGAAACAACAGAAGCCTTTGATGCCTTTGCCGCAGAATGCGAAGGCCTTGGGCTGACAGAAAAACAGATCAGAGATTACTATATCGGCGCCAACTGGGTATCCTTCCCCAAAAATCTGAAAAAGCGCAATACCCTTACACTGAAAAAATGGAGAAAAGACCTTGCCGATGCTGTGGAAAAGGAAATCTTCCTCCAGTATATTTTTGCAAAACAGTGGCAGACTGTAAAAGCCTATGCCAATGAAAAGGGCATCTCCATCATCGGGGATGCACCCATCTTCGTTGCATATGACAGTGCCGATGTATGGGCAAACCAGAAGCTGTTCCGTCTGGATAAAAACGGCTTCCCCACCTGCATCACAGGGGTACCGCCCGATTATTTCAGCGAAACCGGTCAGCTTTGGGGCAATCCTCATTACGATTGGAAACAGCATGAAAAAACAGGCTTCGCATGGTGGATCTCCCGTATCCAGAAAACACTGGGGGATGTGGATATCCTGCGTATCGACCACTTCCGCGGCTTTGAAGCCTGCTGGGAAGTGGCATTTGGTGCAGAGGATGCCAGAGGCGGCAAATGGGTAAAAGCTCCCGGCAAGGCATTCTTTACCAAGCTGAAGGAAGTGCTGGGAGAAGACCTGCCTCTGATTGCAGAGGATCTGGGCACCATCACAAAGGAAGTACTGGAGCTGCGTGAATTTGCAGGGCTGCCCGGTATGCGCATCCTGCAGTTTGCTTTCGGCGGCGATAAGAATAACGCATATCTGCCCCACTCCTACGACAGAAATACGGTCGTTTACACCGGCACCCATGATAACGACACCACAAAGGGCTGGTACGAAGCAGCTCCCGAAGCAGAAAAGGATCATTACCGCCGCTACATGAATGCAGACGGCTCCAATGTGGCATGGGACATGATCCGCCTTGCGCTCTCCTCCTCCGCAGATCTGGCGATCATCCCGCTGCAGGATGTGATGGCACTGGGCAAAGAGCATCGCATGAATATCCCCGGCACCTCCGACGGCAACTGGGGTTTCACCTTCTCCTTCGGCTGGTGGTGGGAGGGCTTCACAGACGGTCTGAAATATCATTCCGCTCTCTTTGGCAGAAATCAGAAGCCCGCTCCCGAAAAAGAAGAAACACAGGAGGATATGACAGCAGAAGAAACCAACTGATGTCATTCCTACCCTCCGAAATAAACTCTGTGCGGTTTCAGTCACTGAAACCGCACTGTTTTATTTGATTTCCTGCACCTTTTCTGTTACAGTTAAGGGTAGTACCTTTGTAACATAGCCTTATTTTAAGGAGGAAATAAATTATGTGCGGCTTTTGCGGCTTTACCGGGCTGATCGCTTCGCCCGAAGAAATTCTGGAAAAAATGAAAAACAAGATCATCCATCGTGGTCCCGACAGCGGCGGCTCCCATCTGGACAATGGCATTGCCATGGGCTTTCGCAGACTGAGCTTTCTGGATCTGGAGGGCGGTCACCAGCCCATCTATAACGAAACAAGGGATATGGTCATCACCTTCAACGGAGAGATCTATAACCACCAGCAGATCAGAGAAGAGCTGGAGGCAAAGGGTCATGTGATGGGCAGCCATGCAGACACAGAGGTTCTCATTCACGGCTACGAGGAATGGGGCGAAGAGATCCTGCAGAAACTGCGGGGGATGTTTGCCTTTGTGATCTGGGATAAGAAAAACGAGACTCTTTTCGGCGCCCGTGACTTTTTCGGCATCAAGCCCTTCTATTACAGCCTTGCAGGCGGTAATTTCATCTATGGCTCCGAGATCAAATCCATTCTGGAGCATCCCGATGTGAAAAAAGAAGTGAACCCTGTGGCACTGGAAAACTATCTGACCTTCCAGTACAGTGTGCTGGAGGAAACCTTCTTCAAGGGCATCTTCAAGCTGATGCCTGCCCACTGCTTCACCTTCAAAAACGGCAAACTGGACATCAAACGCTACTGGGAGCCTGTATTTGCACCCGATCACAACAAATCTCTGGATCAGTGGGTGGATGAGATCGATGCGGCCATGCAGGATTCCATTCAGGCGCATAAAATTGCCGATGTAGAGGTTGGCTCCTTCCTTTCCAGCGGTGTGGACAGCTCCTATGTGGCTGCCTGCTTCAAGGGGGACAAGACCTTTACCGTAGGCTTTGACTATCAGAACTATAACGAGATCGATTATGCCAAGGCATTATCCGAAAAAATCGAGATCGATAACTACAGCCATCTCATCTCCGAGGCGGAATACTGGGATTCCATCGGCAAGGTGCAGTATCACATGGACGAGCCTCTGGCAGACCCCTCTGCCATTGCCCTGTATTTTGTTGCCCGCACAGCGGCACAGCATGTAAAAACCTCCATGAGCGGCGAAGGTGCCGATGAATTCTTCGGCGGCTATAATATCTATCGTGAACCCCACGACCTGCTGCCTCTGACCCGCCTGCCCCGCCCCGTAAGAAAGGGACTGGGGGCTGTGGCACAGAAGCTGCCCAAAATGAAGGGCAAAAACTATCTGATCCGCGGCAGCAAGGATCTGCAGGAACGCTTCATTGGCAACGCTTTCATGCTGAATGAGCAGGAAAGAGAACGCATCCTGAAGCACCCCACAGGCAAATTCCATCATACCCAGCTGACAAAGCCCTTCT
>JAUNCB010000053.1:5330-7142 GCA_030526765.1 Bacillota bacterium | reverse complement strand
TCCTTCAATTCCTCCTCATCATAAATCCGGTCCGATTTATAGTCAAGAAGGATCACCCGATCCTGTTCCACAAAATAACAGTCGATGATACCGTTTACCAGTATCTGATCTGTTACATCCGCATATTCCTTCCCGAAAAACAGTTCCTTCGGCTGCAACAGCAGCGAAAAGGGCCGCTCCGTTTCTATAATATCCGCCGCCCGCAGACGCTGTGCCAGATCACTTCCAAAAAACCGCAGGATCTCTCTGCGGCGGACAGCCTGTCCTTCTTCCTCCGTCAGCCTGCCTCTTTCCACCAGGGATACGATCAGCTGCTCCAGAGAATCCCTGTCATATTCCCTTCTGAGGTCGCATTCCTCCAGCACCGTATGCATGGCAGTACCGATCTTTGCGCCGCTCAGACCGTTTTCCTTCTTCTTTTCCGGAAGCCTGATGCTTTTCACCGTCTGCAGCTCGCCGCTCATTTCCTCCTGAAATTTCCGCTTGATCTCAGAAATAGACAGCTTCGCAGGCAGCCTTGTTTCTCTTCCGTAAGGATACTGCCAGCCTAAAATACGATATACCTCTTTCCGCCTGTCCGTTATTTCCGCAGGGGTTTCCCAGCCAACGAAATACTCCTTCTGCTCCTCTGCCTGCTTTCGCCGTTCCTCCACAGGCCGCAGCACCATATCTCGTGTCAGATAAGTAATCCTCCAGCAGGAGCTTTCCTCCGAAAAGCGGAAATGCTCCATTTCCATCTCCCATTCCTTCGGCGGTGCATCCATCACAGGATGCCGCAGATAGGCAGGCATCACCCAGTCAAAATAGCTCTTTGCCCGACGCAGCCGAAACAGCGGCAGGGTCGGGTTTTCACTGTCTGCAGACTGAGACCATTTCCACATGGCCTTTTCCATATCCGCCACCGTACCTGTCAGGATCAGCTTTTCCTTTGCACGGGTCAGGGCAACATACAGCACACGGATCTCCTCCGCCAGCGCTTCCATTCTGGTTGCGTCTGCCAGTGCCATTTTGGAAAGGGTGCGATAGGCTACCCTCTTTTCCAGATCCATCCAATCCATCCCCATTCCCCACTTCTGATGGAAGATGATCTGGGCTCTGGAATCGGATTCATTGAATTTCTTCCCCATATCCGACACAAATACAACAGGAAACTCCAGCCCCTTGCTTTTATGGATGGTCATGATATGGATCCGCTCCGCAGCGTCCTCCTGCAGCTTTGCCGAGGAGGTTTCCATCTCTGCTGTTTTCATATCCTCCACATAGTGGATAAAATAAAATAGTCCCTTATGGCTTCCTTTTTCATACTGCTCCGCCTTATCCAGCAAAAGCCGCAGGTTCGACTGACGCAGTGCCCCGCCGGCTGTCATACCGAGATAATCATAATACCCCGTTTCTCTGTAAATCAGCCGCAGCAGCTCATGAAGGGAAAGTTCTCTGTCCTTTTTACGGAAAAACGCAATATCTCCAAGGAATGCAGATAATCTGCCCCGCAGTTCCTCCTCCGTTCCTTCCTCCAGATAAGTCTGGATACAGTCATAAAAGCTGCCCTCCCGCTGAAGCAGGCGCACCCGCATCAATTCATCGGCAGTGAAGGCATACAAAGGCGAATGCAGGATGGAAAACAAAGGAATATCCTGTCTGGGATTATCCACCAGCCGCAGCAGATGCAGCACCGTTTCCACCTCAGGTACAGAATAATACCCCTCTGCCGTTTCCGCATAATAAGGCAGTCCCTCTCTGCCGAACACATCCTCCAGCACGCTGCCCCAGTTTTTCATAGTACGCAGCAATATAGCGATATCCCCATACTGC
>JAUNCB010000053.1:0-5320 GCA_030526765.1 Bacillota bacterium | reverse complement strand
GCACGGTATTCCCCCGTTTTTTTATCCATCACCTGATAGCCGCTCTCCATCAGGGATCGGATCCGACGGGCAATGGCTGTTGCCTCCACCTCTCTGCGTCCCATCTCCAGCAGTTCCTCAGAGAGATCGGATTCTGCCTCCTCTCTTGTTTCAATGAGAACGATCTCATTCTCGCCGCCATGGGGTGCCTCGCAGGGAGGGAATTCCATGCCTGCATGGAGGGCCGCTTCGGCATCGTAATCAATGCCGCCAAACTCCCGACACATGATCTGTCGGAAAATAAAATTGACCCCATCCAGTATATTTTTTCTGCTGCGGAAATTTCTGGAAAGAACGATCTTGCGTTCCTTTCCGCCCTCTTCCACAGGATATCTCAGGTATTTTTCATTAAACAGCTCCGGCATCGCCTGACGGAAGCGATAGATGCTCTGCTTCACATCCCCTACCATAAAACGGTTGTTTTCCCCCTCCGCCGCACCGGAAACCGCTTCCAGCAGCAGCTCCTGCACAATATTGCTGTCCTGATATTCATCAATCATGATCTCATCATACCGCTGCCGCAGCTCCGCAGCCGCAGGCGTCGTTTCGCCGTACACCCCCCGAAGCACCTGCAGAGCAAAATGCTCATAATCTGTAAAATCAATGATATTTTTCTCTCTTTTCGCTGCCGAAAAGGCTGCTATGAACCGCTTCGTCACATCCGTCAGCGCTCTGGCAACGGGATAGCTTCGGCGGATCAGCTCTGCCTGTGTTTCAGCACTGTAGGCAAAGTAAGTATTCCCTGCTTTTTTAATGGCATCTCTGGCATCTTTTCGCAGCTCCCTGATGGTTTCCGCAAAGGCCTTCTCCTCTCCCCGATAGGAAGGCAGTCGGGCAAAGTCCACGCCGATAAAGGCAAGCCTCCATTCCCGATAGGGCTCCTGCAGTGCATCCTTCAGGCTCTGTACATAGTTCGCATCCTTTTTCAGGGTTTCACGATAAGCTGTAAATTCCGCAAAGCCCTCCATCATCTCGATCCCTTTATGCAGCTGATACAGGGCATAGTCCACCTGATTCTCCACTCCATCCCGAATAAAGGAAAACCAGCTGCAGTCATCGATCGTCTCATCCTCTCCCAGGGCGAATGCCTCCGCCGCTGCATCCAGCAGCTCTGTGGGCGCAGGGGAGCCCTCTGCATATTCGTATGCCTGCAAAACCAGTTCCTTCAGCCTGTCATCTCTGGTAGAGGCGGTAAAGGCTTCCAGAAGCCGCAGGAACCATTCGTTGTTTTCCTCCGCATAAAGCGTTTCAAACAGATCGTCCATGACCTCCTTCTGCAGCAGCCGTATCTCCGAAGGATCCGCCGTGCGAACTGCCGGATCTATCTCCAGAATATGATAGTATTCCTTAATGACCTGCAAACAGAAGGCATGAATGGTTTTAATATCCGCTCTGGGCAAAAAAGCCAGCTGACTTTGCAGATGGGCATTTCCGGGATCCTCTGCCAGCTTTTTTGCAATGGCAGCCCCAATCCGCTGCCGCATTTCCGCTGCCGCTGCCTTTGTAAAGGTAACCACCAGCAATCGGTCTACACTTTGCCCATCCTCTATGATACGGGTGATGATCCGCTCTACCAGCACCGCCGTTTTCCCGCTGCCCGCCGCTGCGGAAATCAGCAGATCGCCTCCCCTTGCATCGATCGCCGCTCTTTGTTGTTCCGTCCATCTGTTTGCCATGGCCATTCTCCTTCCCTTACAGGGCCTGCTTCATCCGAATATGAAACGGGACATATCCGGAAAAGGAGCCCATAAAACTACTATAGGAATTATACCAGAAATTCCCGATAAATGCGAAGGAAAAACCATGCAGCACCCGATCCCCAAATAAGTATCTGGCCGTGGTTTTATGAAACAGCTCATGAAACCCCGACTGATAGCAGAGGGCACACTGATACAGCAGCGCAGCCAGCGCCTTCTCCCTTTCATCCAGCAGATAAATATCTGCTAGAGCACCAGCCATTGTCTCCCACTCCAGCTCCTTTCTGCGCCTTCTGACAATGCGGATGGTATGATGGATCGCCGCCAATCGAAAAAAACGGCGTATCCCTTCTTCATCAAGAATATCCAGCTTTTCCCGAAAATAATTGAAGGCCAGCGGTGTCTCCAGGAACACCTCATGGCCATCGGCAGCAGTGCTTTCCGCACACTGGGCATAAAATGCCCCCACAAAGGGATCCTCCGCCCGATATGCCCGCTCCAGCAGACATTCCTTTTCCCCTTCGATCCATTGCCTTACCTGATATTCTTTTTTTCTTTTTTCCAGCATAATGATCACCTCTCCCTCATTGTAAAAGAGAGGCTGCCGCCTTTTTTCTGTTTTCACCGCAAAAAAAGACAGGCTCCCGCAAAAATCGGGAGCCCGAGAGACTCAGCAGGTGCCGCAGCCACTGCCGATGCTGTTATGATTACCGCAGCAGCACAAAAGCAGGATGATCCAGATCCAGGAGCTTTCCCCCCAGCCGTTATTGCAGCCATTGCCATTGCCGCACAGGCACAGCAGCAGGATGATCCAGAGGATGCCGTTGTCATTGCCAGAGCCAAATCCACACATAATAAAATACCTCCTTAAGATAAAAGTGTGTTGTTACACTCCTATCCTATGAGGTATTTTGATGATTCTTGCCTGTCTGCATTTACTTTTTCAGCCCAACAGCGTAAAAAGCAGTCAAAAGGCTTCCAATCGGCCGCTCTGCGCCGAAGCACCTTCTGTCTTCTTTCACGCTCCGCTCTTCTGCTTATTTTTGCATCAGCAGCAGATCGCTGATCTTAATGTCTGTTGTAAATCCGCCCATTTCATCAGAAAGGCTGACCAGTCTGATATTTTCCGCATCCATAAAATGCAGCACATGGGTCATCCCGTTGCTTTCCCCGATGGAAACCAGATCTGCCTCCTCTGCAACGCCGTAAAAATATGCGGCCATCCCGCTCTGACGGTATGCTTCCATAATGGCAACTGCCATTTCATATCCTGCCTCTGTGCAGGTAAACAATGCTTTTGTTGTTTGTTCTGCCATGCTTTTCACCCCTGTTTCTTTTCCACCAGCAGCTTCTCCAGCTCATCAATGAAGGTATTGATATCCTTAAACTGACGATAAACGGATGCAAAGCGCACATAAGCAACCTCATCCACTTCCTTCAGTCTGTCCATGACCATGTTGCCGATCTGCTTGCTGGGAACCTCCCGCTCCCCGCTGCCCATCAGCGCATTTTCGATATCATCCACCAGCTCCTGAATCTGCTTCGCCGTTACAGGACGCTTGTTACAGGATTTCATGATCCCGTTCATGATTTTCGATTTATCAAAGATTTCTCTCGTTCCATCACTTTTGATCACGGTAATCGGGATCAGATCGATCCGTTCATAGGTCGTAAAGCGTCTGCCGCAGCTTTCGCACACACGGCGGCGGCGGATCACCGCATTGTCATCCTGCCCGCGGGAATCGATCACCTTTGTATCATTATAACTGCAAAAAGGACATTTCATCAGAGTTCCTCCTTATAATATCATCAGATTCTTTTCTCAGTATAAGGCAGAAATCCCCTTCGGTCAACCGAAAAACCACAATATCTTGTGCTTTTCACCCATTCTCCCGCAAAATCTCCTCCTCTGCCGCCTCCACCAGAATAATATCATCCCCAATGCGGCGAATACAGCACCAGGGCACAAAATAAGCCCTTTCTTTTCCGAACAGACAGAACCTGCCGCCCTCCTCCGGCACAATGAGGGTGCATACCTTTCCCGTCACCGGATCGAACTCCAGATCGCAGACAGCACCCAGCCTTTTTCCGTCGCAGATATTGATCACTTCCTTTTCCTCCAGCGCAGAAAACCGCTCCCATTTCATATATATCGCCCCCCTTTCATCATTTTCTACCTTTAGTCTATGTTCCAACGGCTTATTTTCCGCTCCTTTTATGCATTTTTCATAAGATTGCACAATATCTTGTGTTCCCCTTGCAATTTGCCCCAATGTGCAATACAATATATATGCTTACAACAGCAAGCAACAGCACAATATATTGTGTCTGTTTTTATACATCCATCATTGTTATCCACAAAAAACAAACAGAAAGGAAGAATACGCCATGATTACTACAATCACAAAAAGAGACGGCCGTCAGGTATTTTTTGACATCAATAAGATTGCCAGCGCCATCGATAAAGCCTTTCAGGCAACCGTAGGCGCAAAGGATTACAGCGTCTGCCTGAACCTTGCCCATCAGGTTTCCAACAAATTTGAAGAAAAGGGAATCTCCTCTCCCACCGTTGAACAGATTCAGGACAGCGTGGAACGGATACTGATCGACCACGGCTATGTGCGTACCGCAAAAGCATACATCCTGTACAGAGCAGAACGTACCAGAGTCAGAAATATGAATGATCGTCTGATGAAAACCTTTGAAGACATCACTTATAAGGATGCCACCGACAGTGACATCAAGCGGGAAAACGCCAACATCGACGGCAATACAGCCATGGGCTCCATGCTGAAATACGGCTCCGAGGGTGCAAAGCATTTCTATGAAAGCTATGTGCTGAATCCCAAGCACTCCGATGCCCACAGAAACGGTGATATCCACATCCACGATCTGGATTTCTACACACTGACCACCACCTGCTGTCAGATCGATCTGCTGAAGCTGTTCAAGGGCGGCTTCTCCACAGGTCACGGCGTACTGCGTGAACCCAATGACATCGCTTCCTACGCATCTCTGGCATGTATCGCTATCCAGTCCAACCAGAACGACCAGCACGGCGGTCAGTCCATCGGCAACTTTGACTATGGTCTGGCACCCGGTGTAGCAAAAACATACATCAAACGCTACCGCTCCAATCTGGCTTCTCTGATCGAAGTGATGGACTGCCCCGAACACGCAGAATGTGCAAAGGAAATCTACAACACACTGGCAGAGGAAGGTCTCTTCCCCACGCTGGATCAGAATGCGGCATACGATGAAAAAGAACGCTCTATGCTGTTAGAAGCAGGTGTTCCCGCAGATATTCTGGAAAAGGCACAGGCATTCTCCGCAAAGAAAGCAACAGAGGAAACAGACAAGGCAACCTATCAGGCAATGGAAGCCCTGTTACACAATCTGAATACGATGCATTCCCGTGCCGGCGCGCAGACTCCCTTCTCCTCCATCAACTATGGTATGGATACCTCCACAGAAGGCCGTATGATCATGAAAAATATGCTGCTGGTAACAGAAGCAGGTCTGGGCAATGGCGAAACAGCCATCTTCCCCATTCAGATCTTCCGTGTAAAAGAAGGCATCAACTT
>JAUNCB010000052.1 GCA_030526765.1 Bacillota bacterium | reverse complement strand
TTTGGCAGCAAAAAGAAGGAGGAACCGCATCGGTTTTGCCGGAATCGAAAAATGACTTTATATTTACCGTGATAGGAGGGGATACAAATGATGGAAGAACAGACACCCTTAACCAAAAGAATCAATGAGCTGGCAAGAAAAGCTAAAGCAGAAGGTCTGACAGAGGAAGAAAAAGCAGAGCAGGCTGTGCTGCGGAAGGAATGGCTGGAAAAATTCAAAGCCAATTTCCGTGCCCAGCTGGATAATATTGAATTTGTTGACGAACAGTAATCAAAAAAGGAATCTCACTTATGTGAGATTCCTTTTTTACTTAGTCATTCATCAGACCGAATTTATCAAAGAAATGGAAGAGCAGGCTCATAAGCATACCGACCATAGCCGCCAGAGACATACCCTTCAGAGCGATGCTGCCCAGCTGGATGGAAACGCCGGAAAGACCAACAACCAGAATAACGGAGGTCAGAACCGTATTTCTTGTTCTGCTGTAATCCACCTGAGAATCCACCAGAATACGCAGACCGGAGGTGCCGATCATACCATACAGCAGGAAGGAAATGCCGCCGATGACTGCACCGGGGATGGTATTGATGAGAGCGGTCAGCTTGCCGATGAAGGAGCAGCACAGGGAAAGCACTGCCGCACCGCCGATAACATATACGCTGTAAACCTTTGTCATTGCCATAACACCGATGTTTTCGCCGTAGGTTGTGGTAGGTACGGAGCCGATGCAGGCGGAGATAAAGCTGGAGAAGTTATCGGCAAACAGGGAACGGTGCAGACCTGGATCCTTGATCAGATCTCTGCCGACGATCTTACTGGTCACGACCTGATGCCCGATATGCTCGGATACGATAACCAGAAGAGCGGGCATCATGATAAGGATCGCCTGGGGATGAAATTTCGGTGTGGAGAAATTCGGCAGTGCCAGCCAGCTTGCTTCTGTAACTGCAGTGAAATCCACGATACCCACCAGATATGCTGCAATATAGCCGCAGACTACAGAGATCAGAATGGGGATAACGGATAGGAATTTGCGGAACAGCACAGAGCCGAACACCGCAACGCCCAGTGTCACCAGAAAAACAATAACATTGCCCGCTTCGGGGGTGCCCTCTGCAGGCAGAAGACCTGCGGTGCTTGCGGCGGAGCCTGCCAGCTCCAGACCGATCAGGGCAACAACGGGACCCATGGCCGCCGGAGGCAGCACCACATCGATCCAGTCAGAACCGAATTTATAGATGATCCCCGCAACCAGACAGCCGCAAAGACCCACAACGGCAAAGCCGCCCAGTGCATAGGAATAACCAAATTGCTCCACAATGAGAAGCCCGGGAGCAAGGAATGCGAAGCTGGAGCCCAGATAAGCAGGGGCTTTTCCTTTTGTGATCAGAATGAACAGCAGTGTGCCCAGACCATTCATGAACAGAACAACGGCAGGGTTGATGCCAAAGAGGAAGGGCACCAGCACGGTGGCACCGAACATGGCAAACATATGCTGCATACTCAGAGGGAGCAGCAGAGAAAAGGGGACTTTTTCGTCCACCTGAATGATTCTTTTCGTTTCCAAACAAAAAACCTCCTTAATAAAAATATATTTATGAATCTAAAATAATGCCTATGAAAGTATAGCAACGGGACAGGAAAAATACAAGGCGTATGAAATTGTTTTTTATAAAATACATAAGCTGCGAAAAAAAGTGAAAAAAAGCGGGAACTTTTTCGGAACCCCTGCGACTAACCCATTGTAACACTCAGTTACACAGGAAAAAGAAAATAACCAAATTGAATTTTCAGGAGGAATATAACAATGAAAAAGAACATGACAAAAGTAATGGCAATGGGTATGGTAATGACAATTCTGGCAGGTACAACAGCATTCGCAAACGAAACAATGCTGATTTCCGAAAAGCCCGAAGCAGTAACAGAAACAACAGAAGCGGCAGAAGCATCCATGTATCTGACACAGAGCGGCAAGGTAACATCCATCGAAACATCCGAAACAGAAGGTGTTTCTGTGGTAGAGATCTCCAATGAAGCAGGCGGTCTGCGTTTTGCAGTGGCATCTTCTACAATCATCGTGGACAGAGCAACAGGTGCTTATATGACAGCGGCAGAACTGACAGAAGGTATGGCAGTTTCCGTTGTATACGATATGAACAGCCCCATGGGTATGAGCCTGCCTCCTTATCTGGGCAATGTGGCAGCAGTAGTTGCAAATGCAGATGCAGGCAATGTTGCAGTAGGTAAATTTGATAAAGACCTGACAGACTGGACAAATAAACTGCAGCTGAATATCGGGGATGAAACATCCATTCAGAATATGCAGGGCTCCAGAATCCGTCTGACTGCAGAGGATGTAAAAGGTCAGGATGCACTGGTATTCTATGCAGAAACAACAAAGAGCATCCCTGCGCAGACAGTACCTTCTTTCGTACTGATTCTGGGCGAACAGGCAGCACCTGCAGTTTCCGTGCCTCTGAGAGAAACAGCAGAAGCAAATGGCTTCTCTGTAAAATGGCAGGGTAAAACAAACCCTATTCTGCTGGAAAAAGACGGTGTTTCCATGGAAGTGATGCTGGGTGATGCGACATTTAAAGTGAATGGCGTGGAAGAAGAAGCAGCTTTTGCAGCAGAGCTGATGGAAGGTGTAATGTACGTTTCCAGCGAAATTTTTGAATAATGAGATATGAAAAAGGTGTTCCGAAAGGAACACCTTTTTTGTGTATCAGTTTCCAAAGATCTTAAAACTTTTTATGGTTATTGCCTCTGTAATCCACTTCCATGGAATCTACCACTTCCTCACCCCGTACGCAGGTATACCAGGTTGTGTTGTTTGCGGAAGAGCAGGAATGGTTGGGGATGATCTCCACTTTATCGCCTACCTTCAGATTGCAGGGATCGCCGTTCAGTGCTTTTACCTTTGCCACCTCTTCGGACAGACCAACGATGGTCAGCTCGGGATGGCCTACGATATAGCCGAAGCCTGTGATGGCAGAGTTGCCGTGGGCACCCTGATCCAGACCCATACATTTTGCACCTGCATCAAACAGGTAGAAGCCTTCGTGGGGATTGGAAACAACCGTAGCCAGAATCCGCAGGGCGCAGTCTTTTTCTGCAGCAACACCCAGTGCCATCTGGATATTGTCGAAGAAGGTGTAGTTGCCGGGATGGCTCACTGTGGTTTTGCCGTTTTCCACAACTTCCTTGAATGTAGGGGTGGAGCCGGAGGTGATGAGCTCGCAGGGGAAGCCTGCTTCTGCCAGGGCATCGGCAGCAGCCTGCATGGTATCCATTTCCAGTTTGGCAATTTCTTTTACGCCTGCATAATCCGTGCAGCCGTAAACTTGGCCGGGATGGGTGGAGATACCGCGGAATTTCAGATTTTTCATGGGTGCCAGTGCCTTTGCAAAGGGAACCACATCTTCCACAGGCATACCGAAACGGTGGAAGTTCATATCTACGATGATGGTATAGGAAACCACAACGCCTGCTTTGGCAGCGGCAGCGTTCAGCATTTCAGCAGCGGCAACGGTATCCAGACGGATGATAACATCCGCATCCTTTGCCATTTTCAGGATCCGCTGAATGTTCACGGGGTTTGCGACGGGGTAAGCGTACATGATGTGCTTTGCACCCAATGCATAAACCATTTCACATTCATCAATGGTGCCGCACAGGAAGCCTGTGGCACCGGCATCCATCTGCATTTTAGCCAGAGCGGAGCTTTTGTGGGTTTTGATCATGGGCCAGTTTTCTTTGCCGTGCTTGTCGCAAAGGGACTGATAGGAACGGATGTTGTTTTCCAGTGCATCCAGATCCAGCAGGATAGCGGGGGTGATCAGTTCGTGTTTTTTCATTTGTGTTTCCTCCTAAGGGTCAGATAGTATTATGAGCATACATACCGCGGCAGTTCCTGTCAATTGGCAGAATCACGATTGCAGAGGGGCTTTTTCTATGGTAAAGTGAAAAAAAGCTTGAAAGAATCAGCAAAAAAATGACGATACAAAAATAAAATATAGTTTATTGACATTTCAAAAGTGGAGTGATAGAAATGAAACTGAAAATATTGATGGATAACCATACGGAAATCGATGTGTATTATCTGGGAGAGCCTGCCGTTTCCTACTGGCTGGAAACAGAAGGGAAGGCCTTCCTTTTTGATGCGGGTTATTCCGATGCCTTTCTGAAAAATGCAAAGGATATGGGAATAGATGTGACAGTGGCAGAGGCTATTCTTCTTTCTCATTCCCATAATGACCATACGGGCGGACTGAGACCCTTGCTGGAGCAGACGTTTGGCAATAAGCCTCTGTTTATTGCCCATCCCGATGCCTTGCTGCCCCATGACTGGAATGGAATGGACATCGGCAGCCCTGTTTCCGAAGCAGAGCTTGCGGAAAGCTTTGAACTGAAGCTGACAAAGGAGCCTGTCTGGCTGACGGAAAAATTCCTTTGGCTGGGGGAGATTCCCCGTGTAATGGATTTTGAGCCTGCCTATGCCATCGGTACTGTGGAGCGAGGCGGAGAAAAAGAGGCAGACTACATGGCGGATGATACAGCACTGGCGTATGTGGGGGAAGATGGTCTTTCCATTATTACAGGCTGCTCCCATGCGGGCATCTGCAATATCATTGCCTATGCCAAAAAGCTGACGGGAGTGGAGAAGGTGCAGAGTGTACTGGGGGGCTTCCATCTGTTTGAGCTGGATGAAAGAGCAGAGGCAACCATTGCTTTTCTGAAGCAGGAAGGGATTCCTGAGCTGTATCCCTGCCACTGTACCTCCTTTGCGGTGCGGGCGGCACTGCATGGGGAATGTCCTGTGGGAGAGGTTGCGGTCGGAACAGAGCTGGAGTGGAAATAAGGAGAATAGCATGGATAAGAATACACTGTTTGCTTATATCGATACACATAAAAAGGAAATCATGGAACGAGGACGGCGGTTTTTTGCATGCCCCGAGCTGGGCTTTCAGGAATTTCAGACCATGGGGATGATCTGCAGAGAGCTGGAGCGGCTGGGTGTGCCCTATGAGAAGGAGATCGCTCTGACAGGGGTAAAGGCAACTATCGGTACGGGAGATGGCTATCATATTGCCCTTGTGGCAGATATAGATGCCCTGCCCAGAAAGGATGGGGACGGGTGTATCCATTCCTGCGGACACAGTATCCAGACGGCCCTCCTGCTGACGGTGCTGGAAACACTGGCGAAAACGGGATTTATTGAAAAAACAGACGGCAAGGTAAGCTTTATTTTTACACCTGCGGAGGAATTTATTGATTTTGCATATCGGGATGCCCTGATCCGTCTGGGGAAACTGGAGTTTCGCTCCGGGAAGCAGAATATGATCGCCCTTGGTGTATTTGACGGGGTGGATTGTGTGCTTTCTGCCCATGCCAACGGGGAAAGCGGAACAAAATTTGACATCAATTCCACACTGGCAGGCTTTCTTGCGAAAAAGGCTGTCTTTACAGGACAATCTGCCCATTCCGGTGCGGCACCTCACCAGGGAAGGAATACCCTTCACGGCGCCATGCTCTGTATGCAGGCAATCGCTTTTCTGAAGGATCAGTTTGCGCCGGAGGCCGGGCTGCGGCTGAATCCTGTGATCACAAGAGCCGGGGGCGATGTGAATATGATCCCTGCGGAGACGGTGATGGAAACCTATATCCGTGCCAATGATAATGACACTCTTTTTACGGCTGCCAAGCGTTTTGACGGCTGTGTTGCCCATGCGGCAGAGGCATTGGAGCTGGGTTATCAGATCGAAACAACGGCGGGCTATCTGCCTTTGCGCCAGAGTGACGGATTGAGTGCTGTGGTTCTGGATAATATGCGGCTGTTCTGTGAAGAGGAAGCGATTATAAAGAATCCTGTTTCGGGCGCATCGGGAGATGTGGGGGATCTGGGAACCCTCCTTCCTACGGTACAGTTTGGGTTTTCCGGTATCGAAGGCCGTTTCCACAGCGATTTCTTTTCTGTACGGGATGAGGAGAATTGTTATATGAATGCGGCGAAGGTTATGGCAGGGACTGTGTATGATCTGCTGACCTCTCCCGAAAAACGGGTAAAATGGGAAGGTTTTCACGAAAAAAAGGAACAATATCTGTGCCTTCTGCGTCAGAAGATATAAAAATTTCGTAAATAAAAAGGGATTTGTGAAAAAAAGCAGAAAAATTAAGAAAATAGAAATAATTTTTGATACTTTCTGTGGTATAATTATAAATAGATTAAACTTTTGAGCAATATTCCTGCAAAAGGGGGTACGATAAATGAAAAAACTGATGACATACGCAATGACAGCCGGGCTGCTTCTGGGGATGGTTACCCCTGCCTATGGGGCTACCTTTGTGGATATTGATACCGTAACATGGAGCGGCTTCAAGCCGTTTCTGACACAGGCTGCGGAACTGGGGCTGATGAGCGGCTACGATGAGGGCGGCAAGAAATACTGCAAGCCCAGAAATAACGTGACCTACTGTGAAGCAACACAGCTGATGTATTCCATCATGAAGGTTTACTCGGGACAGGATGTCAGCGATGCAACGGTGACAAAATGGAAGCCCGTTATGAGTGCCTACAAGATCCCTGACTGGGCGTATAAGGCAG
This sequence comes from Bacillota bacterium, assembly GCA_030526765.1. GTDB lineage: Bacteria > Bacillota > Clostridia > Lachnospirales > Anaerotignaceae > Anaerotignum_A. The sequence continues at coordinate 542 of JAUNCB010000052.1, read as the reverse complement.
TATCCTACAGTCTGGAGCAGAGCGTTCTGGAAACAGCGGATCTGAGTAAGCTGCAGAACGGCACCAGATATGCAAACCGTGAGGATGTCGGTGTGATTTTTGGTAAAGCGCTCGATACGGTCAGTGGGTATGATACAAAATCCGGTGCGAGCCTTTCCTATAAGGACAGTGCGCAGGTTTCCTCTGCAGCAGTGCCCTATCTGGAGCTGCTGAACAGAGCGGATCTGATGGTTGGGGACACGGATAATAAATTCAACCCTAAGGCAAACATTACCCGTGCGGAAATGGCGGTACTTTCTGTAAAAACCTATGAAAAGCTGGTAACAACAGCTCCCCCTGTTTCTACAACGGAGGAAACGGTGGTCGGCACTGTGGACAGCACAAAGATCATGGCAAACGATGACCTTTTCCTGAGTGTGAAAACGAATAACGGTACATTGCTGAGTCTGTTTGCTTCTGATGATGTGACCCCCAGATATGACGGGGAAAAGATCGCCTTTTCTGAAATCAGTGCAGGGGATACTGTTCGGGTGACATATAAA
>JAUNCB010000051.1 GCA_030526765.1 Bacillota bacterium | reverse complement strand
CAGACGAAGCAGTAGCCCATTGCTGAGGATCACTCTGCCATATTCCTCTCCTGCTAGCTCCTGCTCCAGTGCATCGGAGATAGCCCAGATGGCATCCGGCATGGGCAGATGGAGCACATGACCCTGCGTGCCGCTGAATATTTCCTCCAGCGGACAGTCTGCTGAGGATTGCTGCCGCAGAAAATCGGGGGAAATATATAGAATGACACGCTCATATAAGGATCCCTGTTCAAATTCCGGACGATGGACACAATGGCTGCCGATCAGCACGATATCGCCTGCTTCCAGAGCGTAGCGATGTCCCTCTACGGTATAGCCGCCGCTGCCGCTTCTAAGCATCAGCACCTTGCAGAATTCATGATAATGGTAATCTACATTTGTCCCCCGTTTGTCCTTCAGGTGAAACAGACGGAAATCATCCAGCAGATAGCCCCGTTTTTCGTAGTTGTATTCCATTCTTTTGCCCCCTTTTTCAGTGCAGCACGATTTGCAATAATTGTAGCATAAAATGCATTTTATTTGCAAGATGTGCTGAATATAATAAGAACAGAAGAAAAAGAGGATAAGGGAGGTTGTTATTCATGTTGACGATGATCCGATTTGCCTCGGAGGCAATGATTGATAAAGATAGCATTTATGAAGCGGCGAGATATTGCATGGCGGAATATCAGAAGGGGAATGCAGTGCTGGCTGTGGTGTCTGCCATGGAGGGACAGGAAGCGGAGCTGCGGAAAAAGGCAATGGAACTGAATGGCAAGCCATCCCTGCGGGAAATGGATCTGCTGCTTTCTGCGGGCGCACAGATGACAGCGGCATTGTTGGCCATCGCATTAGAGGAAATGGAAATGCCTGCGGTATCCTTGCAGGCGTATCAGACGGGGATCTATACAACGGAAGAGTATGGCAATGGGGAGATCGCCCATGTTGATCCGATGAGGATCAAAGAGGAAATCAAGCAGGGAAAAATCGTTCTTGCAGTGGGGGATCAGGGCATCACGGAGGATGGAGAGATCGTAACGCTGAAAAACGGCGGAGATGCAGCAGCACTGGCACTGGCGGAAGCACTGCAGGCAGACCGCTGTATCTGGATCGAAGAAATGGACAACAGAGCAGTTGCATGATCCATGAAAAAAACGGAATGCTGTCTTAGGGCAGATTCCGTTTTTTTCGTTTATTCTGTCTGTATGCCAATGTTGTTTTTTCGGAAGAATTTGAGTACATATTCCTCCCAGCGTTTTTCGCTGCTTTTATCCAGAGAAAAACTGGTCTGGGAAAGGGCAGTGGTACAGAGGATGGTATTATTTTTGAAGAGGATATTCAGAAATGCGGCAGAGGTATTCGGCAGATGCTCCAGCTTTTCCTCAGGCAGAGAGAATACCAGCTTGATGCTTTTGGGAAGCTTACTGCCTTTGATCGACTGAAAAACAAAGGGGCGCATTTCTGCCCACAGAACATAGCGGGAAAGTCCCTGCTCCAGTTCCTCCGTGCTGTAGAAATCGGGATCACGCCTGCCTTCCATAATAAAGGAGGCAAAGGTGTGAACCTCTCCCTGCCGAAAGTGGAAATGATCGAAGGTATCGCCCTTCAGAAGCAGATTCATAAAAGATTTTGTATCGTTGACTGTGAAAGCAAGCATAAAGAAACCTCCCCGAATTCATTATGCCTATTTTACATTTTTTTGTATTTCTTTTCAATCGGTTTTACAGGAAAGGAAGAGAAAAAAAGTTTTCCTGTTTCTTGCCATCAAACCATCCTTGTATTATAATAAAGTATCATGCTATGCTGTGAAAAATTCTGATATGAATGAAAATATAGGAGGGCGACCAATGGCTGAAGAAAAAATCATGGAAAACAACGGCGGTCTGGGTGCAACAGGTAACTTTATCCACAATTACATCCAGGAAGACCTGAAGGGCGAACTGAATAAGATCAACACAAGATTCCCGCCCGAACCCAACGGCTACCTGCACATCGGTCATGCAAAATCCATCTGCCTGAACTTTGGTCTGGCAAAGCTGTACGGCGGCAAATGCAACCTGCGCTTTGACGATACAAACCCCACAAAGGAAGATGTGGAATATGTAGAATCCATTCAGGAAGACGTAAAATGGCTGGGCTTCGACTGGGAAGACAGACTGTATTATGCTTCCAGTTATTTTGATAAATACTATGAAGTGGCAGTGAAGCTGATCAAGGAGGGCAAGGCATTTGTCTGCGAACTGACAGCGGAAGAAATGAGAGAATACCGCGGTACGCTGTCCACACCCGGTAAGGAAAGCCCTTACAGAAACAGAAGTGTGGAAGAAAATCTGGAGCTGTTTGAAAGAATGAAAGCAGGGGAATTCCCCGATGGCTCCAAAACACTGCGTGCGAAGATCGACATGGCATCTCCCAATATCAATATGAGAGACCCTGTTATCTATCGTATTTCCCATTCCACACACCACACAACAGGGGATGAATGGTGCATCTATCCCATGTATGACTTTGCACACCCTCTGGAGGATGCCATCGAAGGCATTACCCACTCCATCTGTACTATGGAATTTGAAGACCACAGACCTCTCTATGACTGGGTGGTAAGAGAAGCGGGCTATACAGTAAATCCTCCCAGACAGATCGAGTTTGCCCGTCTGGGTATGACAAATACAGTAATGAGCAAGAGAAAACTGCGTGCACTGGTGGAAAATAATCTGGTTGACGGCTGGGATGATCCTCGTATGCCGACCATCAGCGGTCTGCGCCGCCGTGGATATACTCCCGAATCCATCCGTGATTTCTGTGAAAGAATCGGTGTGTCCAAGGCAAACAGCATCGTTGACAGCAGCCTTCTGGATTACTGCATCCGTGATGATCTGAAAGCAAAAGCAAAGGTGGTTATGGCGGTTCTGGATCCTCTGAAGGTAGTGATCACAAACTATCCCGAAGGTCAGGCAGAAATGATCGAAGTGGAAAATAACCCCGAAAACCCCGAACTGGGTACAAGAGAGGTTCCTTTCACAAGAGAAGTATATATCGAAAGAGAAGACTTTATGGAAGAGCCTGTGAAAAAATTCTTCCGTCTGGCTCCCGGCAAGGAGGTTCGTCTGAAAGGTGCTTATTTTGTAACCTGCACAGACTTTGTGAAGGATGAAAACGGTGTTGTGACAGAAGTACACTGCACCTACGATCCCGAAACAAGAGGCGGCAACGCTCCCGACGGCAGAAAGGTAAAGGGTACACTGCACTGGGTAAGCGCAACAGAAAATGTACCTGCAACCGCAAGACTGTATGACCATATGATGCTGGATAACCCCGAAGATCCCAATGGGGAAATGATCATGAACCCTACCTCTCTGGAGGTGAAGGAATGCTTTATTGAGCCTTCCATCAAGGGTGCAGCGAAGGGGGAACGCTTCCAGTTCATGAGAAACGGATATTATATCGTAGACACAAAGGATACTACAGAAGAACATCTGGTATTTAACCGCATTGTTTCTCTGAAGAGCTCCTTTAAAGTAAAATAAGCAAGCAAATGGGCGAACCGAAGGGTTCGCCTTTTTCTTAAGATTTTTTTCCTTTTTTATGGATCGGAATTGGTGTATACTATAAAATGAGGAGAAATTCAGAAAAGAAACGGAGGGGACGTTTTGAGAGAAGGATTAAAGGACTGTAACAGAATCGTAGTGAAGGTGGGAACCTCCACCATTACATATCCCGGCGGCAGGCTGAACCTGAAGCGGATCGAGGAACTGGCATGGGTGCTGACAGACCTGCGCAACCGCGGCAAGGAGGTCATCCTTGTAACCAGCGGTGCCATTGGCGTAGGTGCGGTGCGTATGAATATGAAGGAACGCCCGACCGTTACAAAGGAAAAGCAGGCAGCGGCGGCAGTGGGGCAGGCAATGCTGATGCAGATTTATCAGAATTTTTTCAACAGATATAATCAGACGGTGGCACAGGTGCTTCTGACAAAGGAAGAACTGAACAGTGAAAGCCGTTATGAGAATACCCATAATACATTGATGACCCTGCTGGAAATGGGGATCGTTCCCATCATCAATGCCAATGATACGATCTCAACCTATGAAATTGAAATATCCGACAATGACCGCCTTTCTGCCATGGTGGCAGAGATCGTGGAGGCGGATCTTCTGATCCTTCTGACGGATATTGATGCACTGTATGATAAAGATCCTCGCCATAATGCGGATGCAGTCCGTGTTTCCCACGTGGCAGCAGTCACGGAGGAGATCAAGGCGATGGCAGGGGAAAAGAAAGGCTCGGAATTCAGCGTGGGCGGTATGAAAACAAAGCTGCAGGCAGCAGAGATCTCTCTTTCTGCCGGTGTGCAGATGGCGATCGCTCTGGGAGAAGACCCGAAGGTCATCCATCGCATTATGGATGGGGAGGATGTCGGAACGCTGTTCGGCTAAGAAAAAGGAGGAAACGGTATGAGTTATTGTCCAAACTGCGGTAGACAGATTCTGGATGAAAGTATGGGCTGTCCCGTGTGCCATGTAAGAAATAATACGACAGGGGCGTTTATTGAGGGACAGGCGGAAGAAATAAAGACAGAAGAAAGTAAGGCAGAAAAGGTAGAGGAATTTACCGTGGAGGAAGAAAGCGGGAAAACCTATCATTTTGAAAGCAATGAGGAAACGGGAGAAGCGGAATATACAAAGAAAACCGCTCCTGCTTCCGAAGCAAAGATCCATCCTGTGCTGAAGATCATCGTGATCGTACTGATCGTGATGGTTGGCGGTGTGGGTGCTGTGGCAGGCTGTGTTGCAGGTGCGGTTCTGATGAAAAGCCCTGCGGAGGATTACCGCAGCTTTGGCAAGTTGCTGCTGATCGTCAGTGTTGTGATGCTGGCATTCTCTCTGCTGTGCTGTGTTTTTAGCACTTTTCTGGGCAGCACAACACATTATATGATCAATTATGCCTGATGGGATGGAATTATTAAGCAGGTTTGGCGCTGCCGTCTGTCACAGGATGGCGGAGCGCAGTTTATATTTTGATGGAATGCAGATGCCCCTTTGTGCCCGCTGCACGGGTATCTATCTAGGGGCATTTTTTGCGTTTTTCTTCCTTTTTTGGAAAGGAAGAAAGGAGGGGAATCGCCCCTTTTCCCTGCCGCAGGCTCTGTTGACGGCAGCGGCGATCCTGCCTGTGGCGGCAGACGGGCTGGGCAGTTATCTGGGCTTCTGGCAAAGCAGTGCGTTTCTGCGCCTTCTGACGGGAAGCCTTGTTGGGGTGATTTTACCGGGAATGCTTTTATTGGCGGTAAATTTTGATCCTGCAGGAGACAATACAGCACCTGTTTATGAGAACAGCCGAGAACTTTTGATGCTTATGCTTGTTTCCGCAGGGATCGGACTGAGCCTGTGGGCAGGGCTTCCGTTTCATGGGATAGCCGCTCTGCTTTCCGTGGCAGGGGAGATCCTGCTCTGGGGTGGTGTTTTCTGGCTGGTTTTGAAGCTGGCAGGAAAGAAGAGAAAGCTGCCTTACTGGCGGATCTCGATAGGCTGTGCGGCTGTGCTCCTGTTTTTGATCGGAGGTTTGGTAGTATGAAAATACAACTGAGGCAGGATGCGCTTGCGAAAAGAAATGCTATTCCTGCGGCAGAGCGGGCGGAGAAAAGTCGGCGCATCATGGCGCATATTCTGGAAAGCGATGCCTACAAAAAGGCAAGACGTGTTTTTACCTTTGTGAGCATCGGCTCGGAGGTGGATACGGGTGCATTGCTTCTGCAGGCATGGAGAGACGGGAAAGGCGTTGCAGTACCGAAAACGGCGGCGAACAGAAAAATGAACTTCTGGCGGATCGAATCCTACGGAGATCTGCGGATTGGTCGCTTTGGCGTATCAGAGCCCTGTTATGGAACGATAGTTACTCCGGAGGAAGGGGATCTGTTTCTGGTGCCGGGGCTGCTGTTTGATCGGGAGAAGAACCGTCTGGGTTATGGCGGCGGTTATTATGATACTTATTTTAAAAATCATGGGGGATTTCGCAGGATCGGGGTTGCTTTTTCCGAGCAGCTTTCGGAAACAACGATACCTGTGGGAGAATTTGATATCCCTCTGGATGATATTGTAACGGAAAATGGATGGGAGGTAGAAGGATGAGTAATCTGGTGGAAATGGGAAAACGGGCAAAAGCGGCATCGGTCGTTCTGGCGACACTGTCTGCGCCTGTGAAGAATAAGGCGTTACTGGCTTCTGCAGATGCCATTATGGCGGCAAAGGCGGATATCCTTGCAAAAAATAAGGCAGATGTGGATGCGGCACTGGCAAATGGTATCAAGGGTGCTTTTATCGACAGACTGACACTGAATGATGCCCGTGTGGCAGATATGGCGGAGGGGCTTCGTCAGGTGGCAAAGCTGGACGATCCTGTTGGAGAAGTGCTTTCCATGAAAAAACTGGACAATGGTCTGGTAGTAGGGCAGAAGCGGGTACCCATGGGGGTTATCGGCATTATTTTTGAAGCCAGACCCAATGTAACAGCCGATGCCTTTGGTCTTTGCCTGAAAGCAGGCAGTTCGGTGATCCTCAGAGGCGGCAAGGAGGCCTTCCAGACCAATCATGCGGTAGTGAATGCCATTCGTTCTGCATTGGAGGCAGAGGGACTGCCTGCGGACTGCGTGCAGATGGTGCCTGATACCTCCAGAGAAACAGCCAATGAAATGATGCGACTGAACGGCTATCTGGATGTGCTGATTCCCAGAGGTGGTGCTGGGCTTATCAATAGCGTGGTGCAGAACAGTACCGTTCCTGTCATCCAGACAGGGGTGGGCAACTGCCATGTCTATGTGGATGAAAGTGCGGATTTTGAAAAGGCGGCAAAAATCGTCATCAATGCAAAGACTCAGCGTCCCGGTGTATGTAATGCCTGTGAAAGCCTGCTGGTGCATGAAAAGATCGCAGAAGCTTTTCTGCCTGAGGTAGGCAGACTGCTGCAGCAGAAAAAGGTGGAGATCCGCGGAGATGAAAGGACACAGCAGCTGGTGGACGGTGCCGTAGCGGCAACAGAAGAGGACTGGGGAACAGAATATGCGGATTATATCTTGTCTACCAGAGTGGTGAAGGATATAGAGGAAGCGATTGCGCATATCAGAACATATTCCACAGGTCATTCCGAGGCCATTGTGACAGAAAATTACACCAATGCCCAGCGTTTCCTTAATGAGG
>JAUNCB010000323.1 GCA_030526765.1 Bacillota bacterium | reverse complement strand
GGTGCAATGAATGCAGAAATCAAGGATAAAAAATGGCTGATGGGCGGTATCGCTCTGCAGTTTGCAACAGGCTTCGTGGTAGCCTTCCTGGTATACCAGATCGGTACACTGATCACTCTGGGTACAGTAGGCACAGGTTTTGTTCCCGGTCTGATCGTTGTGATCGCCATCGTTGCTGTGATCGCAGGTCTGATCAGAAAAGCAAATAAGAACATCGCTGCGGAATATGCACTGAAGGGTGCAGCAAAGGCGTAAGCGATAGAAAGGAGTCTTTGTATGACAGATATTATCGTAGGGCTGATCGTTGTGGTCATCGTATGTGCGGCCTTACTCTACATCAGAAAAGAAAAGAAAAAAGGCAATGCCTGTATCGGCTGCTCCTGCGCAAGCACCTGCGGAAAAAGCAAGTGTGACTGCCATACAGAGCAAAAAAGCTGACATATCTCCTCCCACATTCTGTGGGAGGATTTTTTTGTGGGAAAGGATTGTATTGGATTTTGTACAATGCTATACTGGGAGGCAGAGAGAAAACGAAGGAAGAGGTGGCGAAAATGGGAAGAAAGGCAGTTTATTATATCAATACCAATCGGGAGTACGGCTATGTATCCTTCCATGTGTGGGACATCCTGCAGGAGGAGGGCTTTTTTACGGAGGAATCGGGGCTGACCTTTGACGGACAGGCTGTTATGCAGCATACGGACCGGGCAGGAGATACCTTTTATTTTGTGCCGACAAAACGGGCGATCTGTCTGGATTACGGAAGACTGCTGGGGGAAATGAACGAGAAATTCGCTGATGCGGATATTTCGGGTATGGTGACCTGGCATGAGGGTGCCCATGCACTGGAGAGGGTGCTGACGGTGCATTCTCTGGGGGATGTGAACAGCGGGAACTATGGCGGCGCAAAGCCTCGCCTGATGCGAAATCTGATGCTTGCCATGGAGGAGAACAGAAAGGCACTGGGACTGGAGGATTTCCGTGTGGTAACGGAGGCAACCCACTGGTCCGGGGTGCATAATGATAAGGGGGATCCCACCCTGCTGAACCAATACCCTGTGCCCATGATGGATATTGAGGTGGGCAGTGAGCCGGAAAGCTGGGAGAACAGGGATGCCTGCCGTGTGCTGGCTCGCTCTCTGACAAAGATCTTTACCGATGACGGCAGAAAGGTGCATAACCTGCTTTGCGTGGGCGGGGTGCATTTCGAGCCCAATTTCGCCGAGGCGGTGTTTACCCAATGGGGAGAAGAGGAAGCCTTTGGCGTGACCCATATTCTGGCGAACCAGTGGCTGGTATCGGGGGAATATGAAAACGAAAGCGGACTGGAGCGGGCATCTGCCTGTGTGGATGCCATCGAAGGCGGCATTGATGCCATCTTTTTCCACGATAAGATGAAGGCCTGCTATAAGGATCTGGTGCGGGCACTGGGGGCGAAATATGCTGTGCCCATCTATAAGCATCAGCGGCTGCGCAATCCCGATACGCTGGAGTGGAATTAAACCAAAAAACGGACATAACAAAAAAGAACCCGAAATGGGTTCTTTTCCGTTTTTAGAGAGATAATTATTTAGAGAGTAAAAATAGAGGAGTTTTTATAGAAACATCTGAGATCAGATGCTGTCTATCGAAATCAATATGCACCAAAGCCTTCGCCGAAGGCAGTGCACTGTACTTTTGCTTCCCCTTCAGGGAACCCGTTTACCATCAGGCCTTCATCATACAGATTTGCACCTGTTTTTTCTGTTCTTTCCGCCCAGTCACGCATCCACTGACCGTCACCCCAGCCGTAGGAACCAAACAAAGCCACTTTCTTGCCACTCAGTTTATTTTCAATGGAAGCGAAGAAGGGTTCGAATTCTGCTTCTTCCAGTACTTCGTCG
>JAUNCB010000050.1 GCA_030526765.1 Bacillota bacterium | reverse complement strand
TAACAATCGGGCAGATATCGAAAAACTGATCGGTTTTTTAAGAGAATATAAGGGATAAGGCTGAAGCTGTGTGCGGGAAATCCACACACAGCTTTTTATATGGGCATATTTTGAAAAGGGACTATGGGGAGGATTTGTTAAACTGAATGAAAATCATGTCGAATTGATTGCTTGCAATAGAATATATTTGTGCAGTTCGCACAAGAAATAAAACGATTGGAAACCTTTATTGTAATATTTTCTTGGTGGTGCTATAGTATTATGCGAGGAATTATACTCAAATCATAGAACAAGTGAACGAGAAAAGGTGTGGCAAGTATGAAACAACCCATTATTACCTTAGAAGGTGTAGTAAAAAGATTTGGCAACAATGAGGTCGTAAAGGATTTGAATCTGGAGATTGCAGAGGGCGAATTTCTGACCCTTCTGGGCCCCTCCGGCTGCGGTAAAACAACGACCCTTCGTATGATTGCAGGTTTTGAAGAGGCTTCTGCAGGCACGATCAAGGTGGAAGGCGAAAGAGTAGAAAATAAGGAACCCTTTGAAAGAAATGTAAACACAGTGTTCCAGAATTATGCGCTGTTCCCTCATATGACAGTATTCAATAATATTGCCTATGGTCTGACCATCAAAAAGGTGCCCAAGGCAGAGATCAATGAGCGCGTAACGGAAATGCTGAGAATGGTGCAGATGGAGCCCTATGCCAAAAGAAAACCGGACGAGCTTTCCGGCGGGCAGAAGCAGCGCGTGGCCATTGCCCGTGCGCTGGTAAACAGACCGAAGGTGCTGCTGCTGGATGAACCTCTGGGGGCACTGGACCTGAAGCTGCGTAAGCAGATGCAGATCGAACTGAAGCGTCTGCAGAAGAAGCTGGGCATTACATTTATTTATGTTACCCACGATCAGGAGGAAGCATTGACCATGAGCGACAGGATCGCAGTTATGCATGACGGCATTCTGGAGCAGCTGGACAGCCCTACAGAAATTTACGAAAATCCCAAAACAAGATTTGTTGCCGGATTTATCGGAGAATCCAATATTTTTGACGGCAAGGTCATCGAAAAAGAAGGCAATGTGCTGACTGTGGAAACGGAAGAAGGCACAGTGCAGGTGTGCGGCGAGGATTTTGCTGTGGGAGAGGAAATGCATGTTTCCATCCGTCCCGAATATCTGGAGGCTTCTCCTTCTCCTGTGAAAGGCTTTACATTGTCCGGCACCATCAAGGACTTTATCTATCAGGGCTCTGTGGTGAAAACTGCCATCGATCTGAAGGGCGGTATGGAAGTGAAATATTCCAGATTCGAGCAGGATCAGGCGGTGAAGGAGGGCGCAGCGGTATATGTATGCTGGAAGCCTGAAAAAGCGGTTGCCATCAAGAAATTCGGGCAGGGGGCGGTTTGATGAGTAGTGCGAATGCAATGCCTAAGAAAAAGAACCTGCTGCCCAAAATGGCAATGGCAGGGCCTGTATCCCTGTGGATGATCCTCTTTGTGACGATCCCGCTGCTGTATATTATTTTTATCAGCTTTATGTCCAGAGGCGTGTTTGGTGATGTGGTATATCAGCCTACCATGGAAAGCTATCAGACCATCCTTGACCCTACCTATTTCAAGGTTATTCTGAAATCCCTGCAGGCGGCCGGTGTTACAACACTGCTTTGTATTCTGATCGGCTATCCCTTTGCCTATATCATTGCAAGAAAGCCCAAGGATACCGCAGCAAAGATGATCACGCTGCTGATGATCCCCTTCTGGACGAACTCACTGATGCGTCTGAATGCATGGCTGCTGCTGTTCCAGACCAGCGGCCCTGTAAATAATTTTCTGGTGAATACGGGTCTGGTGGATAAGCCTATCGGTTTTATCTATACAGACGAACTGGTGTTGATCGGTCTGATCACCAATATGCTTCCCTTTGCAGTGCTGCCTTTGTACAGCACCATTGAAAAACTGGAGAAATCCCTGCTGGAGGCATCTGCCGATCTGGGTGCCAATGCCAGAACAACATTCATGAAAATAACTCTGCCGATCACCTTCCCCGGTATTTTTTCCGCAATCATTCTGGTGTTTATCCCTTCTCTGGGTATCTACACCGTAACGGATATGCTGGGCGGCGGTAAGGTTATGTATATCGGTAATATCATCAAGAATCAGTTTGGCTCCATCCGAAACTGGCCGCTGGGTGCGGCGCTTTCCGTGCTGCTGATCCTTGTTACGATGCTGCTCATCTTCATTTATACAAGATTTGCGAAGATCGAAGATATGGAGGTGGTGTAAATGGCAGCATTATCCAAAAGAGCAAAAAGAGAAAAAAGAAACCGTATCCTCAGCGATGTGTATGCATTCCTTGTGTATGCGATCCTTTATATCCCTGTGGCTGTCATGATGGCATTTTCCTTCAATGACCAGAGATATAACTATTACTGGAATGGGTTTACTACCGAATGGTACGGGAAGCTGTTTACCAACCATGCGCTGATCGACAGCTTGTGGTATACCATTGTCATTGCCATCCTGAGTACCATCATTTCCGTAGTCATCGGTACCATTGGTGCCCTTGGACTGAAGAAATATGAATTCAAAGGGAAAAAACTGATCAACAATATGCTGTATATCCCCATTATCGTGCCGGAGATCGTTCTGGCGGTAGCCCTTCTGATCATCTTTATGAAGCTGGGGCTGGCACTGGGCATGGGCAGTATCCTGATCGGTCACTGCACCTTCTGTATCCCGTATGCGGTGGTAACGATCAAGGGCCGTATCAGCGGCGACAATGAAACACTGGAGGAGGCATCCATGGACTTGGGTGCAAACCGGGTGCAGACCTTCCTGCGGGTAACATTGCCGACCATTTTCCCCGGCGTTATGAGTGCAGCGTTCCTTTCCTTCACGCTGTCCTTTGATGACGTTGTTATGAGTAATATGCTGGCGGGGGCAAGACAGTCTACGCTGCCTGTACTCATCCTGTCAATGAATAAGTCCGGTATCACACCCGATGTAAATGCATTGACCACAATCATGGTTCTGGTCATCGTAACGGCGATGATTTTGAATAATATTATCCAAGGCTCTTTGAAAAAGAAAAAGAGTAAAATTTAAAGGGAGGTTTTTATTATGAAAAAATTTTTAGCACTGCTGCTGACTGGCGCAATGGTATTTTCTGTTGCAGCTTGCGGCGGCTCCGACGCACCTGCAGAAGAACCTGCAGCAGAAGCAAGTACAGAGCTGAACATCTATATGTGGCAGCAGTACATTTCTGACGAACTGATCGCAGCATTTGAAGAAGAAAACGGCTGCACCATCAACCTGTCCTACATGAGTGACAATGCGGATGCGATCAACAAACTGACAGCTGGCGGCGGCGAAGAATATGACCTGATCATGACTTGCGACGCTTACATGGAATCCCTGATTGCCGGCGGCTATGTAGAAGAAATCAATCTGGACAACGTGCCCAACTCCTCTAACATCAACGATGCTTACTGGGTATCCAAGGGCTACTGCGTACCTTATCTGATGAACTACATCTATGTAGTATATGATTCCGCTACATGCCCTGTAGAAATCACAGGCTACAACGATCTGCTGGATCCCGCGCTGAAAGGCCAGATCTCCACAATCGACGGTGCAAGAAACCTGTTCCCTATGGCTCTGGTAGCACTGGGCTATGACCCTAACTCCACAAACGAAGCAGAACTGGCTGAAGCTTACGAATGGCTGGTTAAATTCAACGAAAACGTTGCTGCTTACGGCAATGCAGAACAGAACCTGACAAACGGCACAGTATCCGTAGCTGTTACATACGACGGCAACGCTTCCTGGGCAATGGCTGAAAAAGATACAATCAAGATCGCTCCTTTCACAGACGATGCGATCCAGCTGGGTATGGACCTGTATGTAATCCCCACAGGTGCAAAACATGTTGATCTGGCTGAAAAATTCCTGAACTACATCTGCGAACCCGAAGTAATGGCTAAGAATCTGGATGAATTCCCTTATTCCTGCCCTAACGATGCAGCTGTAGCAGTTGCTTCCGAAACATACAAAAACGACCCTGCAAGAATCTTTGATTACAAAGAAAACGTATTCTTCCAGGAAGACGTTGGCGAAGCTCTGACAATCTACAATGACTACTACCAGAAACTGAAAGTTGGAGAATAATAGCGTATGATTATTAAATTTGACGAACAGGCGCAGATCGACAGCGTGCAGGGTGCGCTGGCACTGCGTCCTCAGATCGAAGAAATCGTAAATAAAATCTGTGCAGAAGGCTATAAAAACATCTGCTGGCTGGGAATCGGCGGCACATGGGCTTCCTGCCTTCAGGCGGAAGTACACATGAAAGAAATGTCTTCTCTGAATTTCTTTGTGGAAAACGCAGCAGAATATATTGCGACAGGCAATAACCGCATCGGGGAAGGTACCATCGTGATCATTTCCTCCGTAACAGGCAGCACCATCGAAATGGTAGACGGCGTGAAAAAAGCGCAGGCTGCAGGTGCGAAGGTATTTGGCTTCATTGATAAGGAAACAGCAGCTCTGGCAGAAATGGTAGACTGGTGTATTTCTTACCCTGCCAATGAACAGCTGAAATTCTTCATGACAGCAGACTGCTTCATGAAAAATGCAGGTGAATTCGCAGACTACGATGCATTCTATGCTGAAATGGATCAGCATCTGGCAAAAGGTCTGGTAGAAGTGGAAAAGGCGGCAGATGACTTTGGTAAGGCTTATGCAGAAAGACACTGCGAAGACCCCATCCACTATTTCGTAGGCGCAGGCAACCAGTACGGTGCAACATACTCCTATGCAATGTGCTACTGGGAAGAACAGCACTGGATCAGAACAAAATCTATCCATTCTGCGGAATTCTTCCATGGTATGCTGGAAATCGTTGACAAGAACACAGCAGTAACTGTATTCGTTGGCGAAGATTCCCAGAGAAAGCTGAGCGAAAGAGTGGTAGCATTCCTGCCTAAGGTTTGTGCAAACTATGAAATCATTGATACCAAAGACTATGCCATCGAAGGGATCAGCGAAAAATATCGCGGTCACATCAGCCATCTGGTGATGCACGCTGTAACAAACCGCATTGATGCGCATGTGGAAAAGATCAACTGCCATCCCATGCCGATCAGAAGATATTACAGACAGTTTGATTATTAAGGGGCGGAGCCCCTTCGCCAAAATGATATTTTGGCGAGTTGAAACTGATGTATAAACAGAGGCGTTCCGGCGCAGGCTGGAAACGCCCTGTTTTCCTCAGCGGAAGTGAATTCCGCCTGCGGATCGCATTCGGGAGCGCTTTGCTCCCGAACCCTTCCGCTTTGCCGCTGCAAATTTTTGCGGCGGCTTTTCTTTCTTGGGCGATGCCCTGCAGCACTGCTTACAGTGCGAAACTGACCAGTACGAAGTACTGGCAGCAAAGACCCTGGCAGGGAAATAATTTCCCTGCACCCTTATTTGCCTGCGGCGCAGGTTCTCGAAGGCTCGAGAGAGGAGGATTCTATGAGACTTGGTTTATTTACTTCTGGGTATCAAAGATACCCGCTGGAAAAGGCCTTTGCCGATGCAAAGCGCTTTGGTTATGATTATATTGAACTATGGGGAGGGTATCCCCATGCCTTTGTGGGCGATCTGAAATTGAAAACAGCAGTTCATATCCGTGAACTGATCGATAAATATGAAATGCCTGTGGAATGCTTTACACCGGAGCATAACGGGTATCCCTATAATTATATGATGGGAGATGAAATACAGTGGGAACGCAGCATGATGTATCTGGAGGATGCCATTGATGTCACTGCGGAGATCGGGGCGAAGAAAATGCTGATTTCCGCCGGCCATGCAGGCTATGAAGCAAAGGATATGGATATCATGAAGCGTCTGATGAAAAGCCTGCGCAGATTGACGGAATATGCGGAGCAGAAGGGCGTGACCCTTGTTCTGGAGCCTCTGACGGTTTATGAGAGCAATGTTATTACCAGCTTAAGGGATTTAGACAGAACGCTGTCTCTGGTGCCGTCTCCCAATCTGGTGGGGATGGTGGATTTGGCGGTTCCCTTTACCACAGGAGAGCCTGCGGCGGAATATGTGCGCCGTCTGGGGGAACGCTTCCAGTATCTGCATATCATTGATAATGACGGTGTCAGCGACAGCCATATCTTGCCGGGAGACGGATGTCTGCCGTTAAAAGAAATGCTGAAAGAGATTCAGGAAGCGGGCTATGACGGACAGGCCACCATTGAGCTGGTAACAGGCTACCTGAAGGAGCCCTCTGTTTATGCAGGGATGGCGATCAAACGAGTGAGAGAATTATTGGAGGAAGAATAAATGGAAAGAAAGATCAGAATTGCAGCGGCAGGCGACAACTGTGTGGATGCTTACAGTGACGGCAACGCTTACCCCGGCGGAAATCCCGTTAATGTGGCGGTATATGTGAAACGGCTGGGCGGAGAATCTGCTTATATCGGTGCCGTTGGTACAGACTCCTACGGCAGGATCATGCTGGATGCCATTGCAGGAAAGGGCGTGGATATTTCCCGTATGAAGGTGCTGGAGGGCAATACGGCGGTGTCTCATGTAGAAATCATCAACGGGGACCGTGTTTTCGGTGAGTATGATGAGGGCGTTATGGCAGAGTTCAAGCTGAATGCAGAGGATATTGCTTTTCTGGCGGAGTATGATATGGTGGTATCCGGTCTGTGGGGAATGTGTGAACAGGAACTGCCCTTGCTGAAGGAAAAAGGTGCGACCATTGCCTTTGACTTTGCCACAAAACTGGATGATCCTGTGGTGGGGATCGCTATTCCTTATGTGGATTATGGCTTCTTCTCCATTGATGATCAGGGAGAGGAAGAAATCAGAGCCTTCCTTCTGGAAATGCACGCCAAAGGCCCTAAGGTGGTAGTGGCTACAAGGGGCGAAGCGGGCAGCATCGCTTATGACGGCAGGGAATTCTACACTTACGGTATTGTACCTGTGGATGTGGTAGATACTATGGGGGCAGGGGACAGCTTTATTGCAGGCTTCCTTTATGCCGTTTGTGAGGGGAAAACTGTGCCGGAGGCGATGGCTGCAGGGGCGGCAAACAGCAGTGTGACCCTTTCCTATGCGGGGGCATGGTAAGAGGGAGCGATTGAAACAGAACAGCGAAAGAGGCAACCGTTATGGGCAGCCTCTTTTTTGTTGTTTTGGGGGTGTTTTCTGTTTG
>JAUNCB010000049.1:1873-7261 GCA_030526765.1 Bacillota bacterium | reverse complement strand
AAGCGAAGCTGCAGCGGGATAAGATCAGAGAAGCGGCAGAAGCGGGAAAAGGCATCCAGCCCATGATGATGGAATACTATCTCTATTCCGACGGAGAAAGTGTGCTGCTGGAGGATCATGTGGTTTCTGCGGTGGCGCTGGAGCGAGATGGAAACATGGTTACCGGCTATAAGGCAAGAGACTTTGAGCCGATCCATCTTTCTCTGATCAGCGGCGGTCTGGAAATGGTGGAAATGATTTATTATATGTTCCTCAATTACGGCGGACTGGAAGCATTTCTGACGGATTGCGGCGGCAACTTTGCCGTGATGGACGGCGGTGTTCTGGCGAATACGGTGAAGGTGTCCAAGGATAACAGATGGGCAGCATATCTGACTGTGGAATCCGATGCGGATGTGGAGCGGGATCTGATGCTGATGAAGCTGGACGGCACCAATCAGGCGGAGCTTGTGGCAGAAAATGTGCTGGATTTCGGCTTCCTGAGCGAGGATGGCACACTGGGCTATTTCTGTGAGGATGAAAACGGTGTGGGTGTTCTGCGGATCCATGACGGTGGTGAGATCAATGATGTGACGGATACCACCTTTGCAGAGGATATGAATCGGGTTTATTACATCAGAAATCTCGGTGTGGAGGACGGTGTCGGAATGATGCAGCACTGGGACGGCGAGGGCGAGCCCGTGACTGTGGACGGCGGCATCAGCAGCTACCAGTATGAGGGCTTTGGCAGACTGCAGCTGCTTTATCACTATGATGATCAGGAGCAGACCTTCGATCTGGGCTATTATGACGGCGAGGGTGTGACCATGCTGGATGAGGGTGTCAATGCAATTTATTAACGAATAAGGATGAATGAAATGAAGGATAGAATAGAAACCTACAGCCCGGCGGAAACAGAGGCGCTGGGAGAAAAACTGGGCAGAGCGGCTGCAGCGGGGCAGGTGTACTGCCTCAACGGAGATCTGGGTGCAGGAAAGACCGTATTTACAAAGGGCTTTGCGAAGGGGCTGGATATTGCGGAGCATGTAACAAGCCCGACCTTTACGATCATCAATGAATATGAAGGCAGACTGCCCCTGTACCATTTTGATGTGTACCGCATTTCCTGTCTGGAGGAAATGGACGATACAGGCTATGAGGATTATTTTTACGGAGAAGGCGTCTGTCTGGTGGAATGGGCAGAGCTGGTGCAGGAACTGATTCCTGCCGATGCCATCTGGATCAAAGTAGAAAGAGATTACACCAGAGAAGACGATTATCGGGTGATCACCGTCAGACAGGAGGGGGAAAGATGAAGATTTTGGGTATCGATACCACAGGGCAGACTGCCAGTGCGGCATTGCTGGAGGATGACAGGCTCATTGCGGAATTTACACTGAATTACAAGCTGACCCACAGTCAGACCATCATGCCCATGATCGCAGAGATCATCGAACGATCGGAAACGGATAAGGCATCCATCGACTGCATTGCCTGTGCGGCGGGGCCCGGCTCCTTTACAGGGCTCAGGATCGGTGCGGCAACGGCAAAGGGCTTTGCGCTGGCGCTGGACAAGCCGCTGGTGGCTGTGCCCACATTGGATGCACTGGCATATAATGTGTTTGAAACGGGGAAATTTATCTGTCCCATCATGGACGCCAGAAGGAATCAGGTTTATGCAGCCTTCTATATGTGGGAAAACGGCAGACTGATCCGTCTGACAGACCACATGGCGGAATCGGTGGAGCGGATCATTGAAATTGCCGAAATGCTGGAGCATGAGGTGATCTTTCTGGGCGACGGCGTGCCTGTGCATCGGGCGAGACTGGAGGAGAATGAAAGATTTCTGTTCGCCCCTGCCCATTGCAACCTGCAGCGGGCGGCATCCGTGGCAGCCCTTGGCAGACTTCTGGCAGAGGAGGGCCAGGCGAAAAGCGGCGATGATTTTGAACTGATCTATCTGCGGAAATCACAGGCGGAAAGAGAAAGAGAAGAGCGTCTGGCGAAGGAGGAAGAAAAATGATCGAGATCATTCCGATGACGGAGGCGCATATTGACGGTGTGCTGGAACTGGAGGAGGCGACCTTTTCCATTCCCTGGACCCGTGCCGATTTTGAAAGAGAAGTAAAGGAAAACAGCATGGCGGTCTATTTCGTTGCCGTTGAGGACGGAAAGATCATCGGCTATGCGGGCATGTGGCACGTTGTGGTGGAAGGACATATCACCAATGTTGGGGTGCTAGAGGAAGCCCGCTGCCGTGGTGTGGGCAGTATGCTGATGGATCATCTGATCGCTGTTGCAGAGGAAAGAAAAATGTACGGTATGACACTGGAGGTACGCATGGGCAATGCGCCCGCTCAGGCGTTGTATCATAAATATGGTTTTCGGGCGGAGGGGATTCGGAAGAATTACTATCCGGATACCAAGGAGGATGCCATCATCATGTGGAAATATTTTTCCGAGGGTGAGGAATAAGGCAAGTCTTCCCAATCGAAAAGAAAGAAGGAGTGAAACGTCGGGGATGGAAGGATTCTCGGCGTTTTCTGCAAAAAGGAGATGAAAAGAATGGTAAAACCATACGAGCTGGAATATACCCAACTGAAAAGAGGATGCGTTCCCGGGGATTTTTCCTTTCAGACAACGGCAGAACTGTCTCCGCTGGAGGGGGTCATCGGGCAGGAGCGGGCACTGCGTGCCTTTGATTTCGGGCTGGCTGTGAAAATGAAGGGCTATAATATCTATATGGCAGGCCCTTCCGGCACAGGCAAGACCACCTATGTCCGCAGCAGCACGGAGAAACAGGCGGAAACGGAGGCTGTACCCCACGACTGGTGTTATGTTTATAATTTTCAGAATCCCAGAAGCCCGCAGGCACTGCGCTTTGAAGCGGGACAGGGGAAGCGGTTCAAGGAGGATATGACGGAGCTGGTGCAGCTGTTTAAGACAGAACTGCAGAAGGCCTTCCGTACAGAGGAATATGATGCCCAGAAGATCGCGCTGGAGCGTTCCTTTGATGAGAAAAGAGACGGACTGATGGCGGAAATGAGTGCGGTGGCGGAGCAGCATGATTTTCAGGTGAAAACCACCAATTCCGGTGTGTTTTTTATGCCTGTGGTGGACGGCAAGGCAGTGGGAGAAGAGGAGTTTGACGATCTGAGCGAGGAAGCGAAGGATGTGATCGAGAGAAACTCCCAGCTGCTGCAGGAAAAGGCGGGCTCCATCATGCGGGAACTGCGGGATCTGGATAAGGAATCCAAAAAGCAGATGGATCAGCTGGATTATAAAACAGGAATGTTTGCCATCGGCCATCATGTGAATGAGGTGCAGGAGAAATATCAGCAGTACGAAAGGGTGCTTTCCTATATTCAGGATGTGCAGGAGGATGTGCTGGAAAACATCAGCCAGTTCGTTGAGGAAGAGGAGGAAGGCGAGGAAGGGCTGGCATCCCTGCTGCCCATGCTGGCGAAAAAGCCTGTGGAGGATGTGACCCTGAAATATAAGGTGAATCTGATCGTGGATCATTCCAAATCCAAGGGGGCACCCGTTGTGGTAACCTTTAATCCCTCCTACAGCAATCTGGTGGGCGAGGTGGAATATGACAGTGAATTCGGTAATCTGACCACAGATTTCATGAAGATCAAAAGCGGGCTGTTCCATCAGGCAAACGGCGGCTATCTGATCGTGCAGGCGCAGGATATTCTTTCCATGCCGCAGGCGTGGGAGGCACTGCGTCGTGTCATCAAAACGAAGGAGATCAATATGGACTCCATTCGGGAGCAGCTGGGGGCAGTGATGGCACCTACGCTGAAGCCGGAGCCCATTCCTGCAAAAATCAAGGTCATCATGATTGGCAGCAGCTATTATTATGATGTGCTGGAGCAGTATGATGAGGAGTTTGATAAGTTCTTTAAAATACGGGCGGATTTTGATTATGAAATGCCCCGCACCGATGAAAACATCGGGAAGCTTGCTCAGTTTATCAAGCGCTTTGTGGAACGGGAAAAGACCATGGAATTTGATGTGAGCGCAGTTTGCTCTATTGTGGAATATTCTTCCCGCTCTGCGGAACGGCAGGATAAGCTGTCCACCCGCTTCAACCATCTGGCGGAGATCCTTTGTGAAGCCGTTACATGGGCGAAGCTGGAGGGGGCGGAAATGGTGACGGCTGCTCATATCCGAAAAACCATTGCGGAAAAGGAAGACAGACTGAAGCTGTATGAAGAAAAGTTGGATGAAATGCTGGAGGAGGATGTGATCATGATCGATACCGACGGCGAGGAGATCGGTCAGATCAACGGGCTGGCAGTGCTGGATATGGGCAGCTATGCCTTCGGCAATCCCTCCCGTATCACAGCGACCACCTATGTGGGAAAATCCGGTATCGTCAATATTGAAAAGGAAGCCCGCCTCAGCGGACAGACCCATGATAAGGGCGTGCAGATCATTACGGGCTTTCTGGGGCAGACCTATGCGCAGAAATTCCCCCTCTCTCTTTCCTGTCGTGTCTGCTTCGAACAGAATTATAACGGTATTGACGGGGACAGTGCCTCCTCCACGGAGCTGTACTGTATTCTGTCCTCTCTGGCAGAGCTGCCCATCCGTCAGGATCTGGCGGTGACGGGTTCTGTGAACCAGAAGGGCGAAATTCAGGCCATCGGTGGTGTGACCCATAAGATCGAAGGCTTTTTCGATCTGTGCAGGAAACGGGGGCTGACGGGAAAACAGGGTGTGATCATCCCTGTATCCAATGTGAAGGATCTGGTGCTGAAGGATGAGGTGGTGGAAGCGGTGAAAAATGGTGTCTTCCATATTTACCCCATCACCCGTATCGAGGAAGGGATGGAGCTGCTGATGGGTACACCTGCAGGGAAGAAAAACAAGGCAGGCAATTTCCCGCCGAACTCCATTCATGGAAGAGTAATGAAAAAACTGAAGGCATTTCATCAGAGTGCCTCCGATGTAGAATAACGGAAAAGGGATCAAAACGGAATAGATGAGAAAAGAGCGTTCTGCCGGTATTTTACGGCAGAATGCTCTTTTTTTGTAAAAATTAAGAATTTCTTTCAATATGGGAAAGAATCTTTTTTTTTCGACAAAATTTGATATACTAATATTCTGAGAGAATCTGTGCCGTAAGGCACTTTACATAATTGGGAACAGGAGGAATGTGAATGAGGAAAAACTGGAAGCGGCTCCTGCTGACCACCGCAGCGGCGATCATGCTGTCTACGGTTACGGCGGCGGCGGAGCGGGTCAATATGAATCTGCATTACAATGGCAAGGATCATGCCTATAATGTGCCTGAGATCATTGTGAAAATAGACGGCGAAAAAATGGTGCCCAAGGATATGCCTGCGGTTTCCATTGACGGCAGAACCATGCTGCCCATGCGGCAGATCGCCACAGAGC
>JAUNCB010000049.1:0-1863 GCA_030526765.1 Bacillota bacterium | reverse complement strand
GATGGATACCGCCGGCATATCTTTTGGCATCATTTTTTCTCCATCTATCTCCACCACGATTTCCGGCACATTATAGGCATGATCCTTTCCGTTATAATGTGCCGGAAATCGTGGTGAAGATAGATGGAGAAAAAATGATGCCAAAAGATATGCCGGCGGTATCCATCGACGGCAGAACCATGTTGCCCATGCGGCAGATCGCCACAGAGCTTGGCTGTGAGGTGGTATGGAACGAGGCGGCAAAGCAGGTTTATGTGATCAATGATGATTATACACTGGTATTTACCATAGACAGTAAAACAGGGATGCAGAATGGCGTGGAATTTTCCATGGATGTGCCCCCGATGATCGTAAATGACAGAACCATGCTTCCTGTGCGGGCACTGGCAGATGCACTGGAGCTGGATATTGCGTGGGAGGATGCCACAAGAACGGTAGCCATCACCACGAAAAAGGCAGAACCGCAGGAGGAGCAGAAGCCTGTGACGGAGGAAACGGAAAAGCCTTCTGTTTCGGCGGCGGCAACGGTAACACTGAATAAGCTGGTGGTGCCTGCCGGTGAGGCTGCGGGGCAGGGCTTTACCATTCAGGCCAATGGCAGGATCCCTGACTGGGAGGAGGTCTATGTATCCGACGATAAGATCGTGCTGGATATTTACGGTGCGAAAAGCGGCCTGTCTGCCACAACAACAAAGACAAACAGTGCCATTGTTTCTGCAGTGAGAACGGCGCAGCACAGTCTGGAGGACGGAACGGTCTACACCCGTGTGGTATTTGATCTGACGGGGAAAAAGGGCTATGATGTGACAGAAAGCAGTGACGGTACAAAGCTGATGGTGACCTTTGATCAGATCACGGTGGATAAGATCTCCATCAAGCATAAAAACGATGTGGATATTATTGAAATTGAAGCCAACGGATCCCTTGGGGCGGAGGTATTCACCCTGTCCAAGCCGAATCGGATCGTTCTGGATATTCCAAATGCCGAATCGGAGCTGGAGGAGGAGCTGGATGTAAGAGATCTGAAATATGCCTTTGCCGGCAGAACGGGGATGTTTACGGAAACGACCCTGCGGGTGGTGTTCGAGATTGGCGATCTGGTGGAATACAGCTATGAGGAAGAGGATTACGGCGGTACGCTGACCATTACCCACTCCACACTGGATCATATGCTTTATGATCCCGATAAGGATGTGCTGTATCTGGACAGAGAAAGAAGCTTTGATGCGGATGCGGTGGAATTTGAGGATCACTATCTGGATGGTTATTTTGATGTCATCCTGCCGAAGGCGCTGGAGGATGTTTACGGCTATGGCACCTACCGTCTGGGAGACGATGTGATCGAAAAGGTTGAGGTATTCACAGTGGGAGATGCAACAACGATTCGCTTCTGGCAGAACCGCATCAGCTGCTATGAGATCGAGGATGAAGGGGACAGATATGCCATCCGTGCCATCAATCCACAGGAGGTATACGATAAGATACTGCTGCTGGATGCGGGCCACGGCGGCAAGGACCCCGGTGCCATGAGCAACGGCATTGTGGAGAAGGAAGCAACACTGACCATGCTTCATAAGGTGAATGCACTGCTGGATGAGGATATCAAAGTATATCTGACCAGAGATGAGGACGAATATCCCGAAAATAATACCCGTGCGAAAACAGCAAATGATATTGCCGATGCAATGGTATCCATTCACATGAATGCGGCAGAAAATACACTGGTAAACGGAACGGAAACCCTTTATAAGAATCATGCCAACGATACGGGAAAAACGCTCACCAGCAAACAGCTGGCAGAGCTGATTCAGAGCAGCATCATCGGCGCAACGGGCAACAATGACAGAGGCATCAAGCATCGGA
>JAUNCB010000322.1 GCA_030526765.1 Bacillota bacterium | reverse complement strand
AAAGCATCGTTCAGTTCGGGCAGTTCCTTTGCTGTGATGCTGTTCAGTTTGATTGCGAATACTGCAGCCTTGCCAGCCAGTTCGGGTGCATGGTATTCTTCGGGGAATGTTACGTTGATGTCGAATGCTTCACCGATGTTATGACCTACGATCGCATCTTCAAAGCCTTCGATGAAGGAGTGAGAGCCCAGTTCCAGATCATGACCTTCTGCTTTGCCGCCGTCGAAAGCAACGCCGTCAACGGAGCCCAGGTAGTCGATGTTAGCGATGTCGCCCATCTGTGCTGCTCTGTCTGTTACTTCTACTTTTCTTGCGTTCTGTCTCTGAACCTTTTCCAGTTCCAGCATAACGTCTGTATCTGTTACTTCAGCGGAAACCTTTTCTACTTCCAGACCTTTGTACTGACCCAGAGTTACTTCGGGTTTTACTGTAACATCACAGATGAATTTTACGCCTTTGCCTTTTTCGATGTATTCGATATCCAGAACGGGAGCGGAAACAACATCCAGACCCAGTTCTTTGATTGCTACCATGTAGTTTTCGGGGAAGATGTGGTTGATTGCATCTTCATAGAAGAAGGATTCGCCAAACTGTGCTTCAACGATCTTTCTGGGCACTTTGCCTTTTCTAAAGCCGGGGATTGCGATTTCGTTTTTGTGTTTGTTGTAAGCAAATGTCATGCCCTGTTCCAGCACTTCAGCGCCTACTTCAAAAGAGAATTTTACTGCTGTTTTGTCTTTGTTCAATACTACTGCGTTCATGGTTCGTAGTTCCTCCTTAAAAATTTAAAAAATCATGACAACTCGGTCTTATTGTTTTATGTGATGCTGCCATTCATGCAGTTCCGTCAACTGCACAATCAAAGTTGATTATAACACACTGATTTTTGAAAATCTACAGTTAAATTCAAAAAATCCCCATGTTTTCAGCAAAATCTTGCTTAAAACACCTCATATTCCGCAGAAATCAGTTCCGCCTCCGTGTTTTTTTCCATAAAATCCAGAATGTGCTGCACCATGCTTTCCCCATGGCGTTTTTCATTGGTCACACAGGCAAAGCCGATGACGATCATCTGATGCACATCCTGCTGCTCCACCTCCGCCACAGAGGCATTGAATTTATGTCTTGTTTTTTCCACCAGACTTTTCACTACCATCCGTTTTTCCTTCAGGCTCCGCACCCATTCCGCCCGAAAGGTCACCTCACAGGTTGCAACAAACATGGTCTCACCCCTTCGCCAATTCCGCCAGCTTCTCTCTGAGGGCAGTATAAGCCGCCTCCGCATCTTTGATCTCCAGCACGGTCTCCTCCATGGGGCACATCCCTGTCCTGCTGCGGTTGATGATGTATTCCACCTCTCTGTCAAAGAAAAAAGGAATGCCGTTTTCCTGAAAGGCCTCCCTTGCATGGCTGCTGATGACAGCGCCGTAGGCTGCCGCTGCCCCTGCCTTTTCCATCAGAAGGGCTGCTGCTCTGCCAATGACCCGATCCGCCACGCAAGCACCACGCAGAGAATCCATATCCTGCTGCAGCATCGCCATCATAGGGGCAATGCCCTTTTTCTCCGATGTGACCAGACTGCCGTCTGCCAGCACCGCCGCAAAGGTGATCTCCCCCTGCAGGGCATCCTTCGCCTGTTCCAGTCTTTGTTTCATTTTCTCACCTCATCCGAAAAAATATAGAAAAAAAGCCGATCCTGATCTGTATCAAAACCGACTTCCTTTAAAGCGCGAGACGAGATTCGAACTCGCGACCCTCGCCTTGGCAAGGCGATGCTCTACCACTGAGCCACTCGCGCACATTATGCAGTTTGTTGAAAAAAGAAGCGCGAGACGAGATTCGAACTCGCGACCCTCGCCTTGGCAAGGCGATGCTCTACCACTGAGCCACTCGCGCACAT
>JAUNCB010000048.1 GCA_030526765.1 Bacillota bacterium | reverse complement strand
GTGCAGTATATGAGAAACAGAGTGAAGATCTCCATTGATGGCAAGAGCTTTACACTGGTAGGGGAAGAAACAGAGGCGCACATGCGTCAGGTGGCGGAATATATCGATCAGAAAATGGCGGAGATCCGTCAGAAAGCTGTTGCGGTTACACTGGATTCCAGCCTTGCCTATGTACTGACCTCCATCAATGTGGCAGATGATTATTTCAAGGAAAAGGCTTATACAGCGCAGCTGGAGGGCAGACTGACAGGGCTGACAGCAAGACTGGAAGAGCTGACAGAGCGTCTGGAAGAAGCGGAAAAGGCAAAAGAAGCAGCAGAGGAAAAGCTGGATGAATATGCCCTTGCCATGGAGGATGGTATGGGTGTGCAGATGCAGATCACATCTGCAAAAACAAAAAAAGGAAAATAATCATTGCGGAATACATAGGAAAGAGTGGAGGTCGGTCTGAACCGAAAATCTGCTCTTTCTTTGAATATATTATTGAGAGAAAAGAAAGGGGTACACTATGGTAGCGATGAAACCCGAACTGCTTTCTCCTGCAGGCTCTATGGACAGCCTGAGGGCAGCAGTAAACAGCGGCTGTGATGCGGTCTATCTGGGAGGCAAGCAGTTCAGCGCAAGACAGTATGCAGGAAATTTTGATCTGCAGGAACTGGAGGATGCCTGTGATTATTGTCACCTGAGAGGTGTGAAGGTGTATGTAACAGTAAATACAGTGTATAAGGATGAAGAGCTGAAGGGCTTTCTTTCCTATATCAGAAATCTGTATGAAATGGGTGTAGATGCGCTGATCATGCAGGATGCAGGGGCGGCGAAGCTGGTGAAGGAACATTTTCCCGATTTTCCCCTTCATGCCAGCACACAGATGACCTGTAACTCCCTGGCGGATGTGAAATACTGGGAAGGACAGGGCTTTGATAAGATCGTGCTGAGCCGTGAGCTTTCTATTGAAGAGATCAGAAATATTACGGAAAATGTGGATGCGGAGATCGAGACCTTTGTACACGGTGCCCTTTGTGTCTGCTATTCCGGTCAGTGTATCATGAGCAGTATCCTTGGCGGCAGAAGCGGGAACCGTGGACGCTGTGCCCAGACCTGCCGTCTGCCCTATACTCTGTATAAGGGCTATGAAAATATGGAAGAAGGCTATCTGCTGTCTCCCAAGGATGTCATGGCGGTGGAGATCCTGCCGGAACTGATCGAAGCGGGGATCGCATCCCTGAAAATCGAAGGCAGAATGAAGAGTCCGGAATATGTTGCCGGTGTAACAGGCATTTACAGAAAATATATCGACCGCTATTTTGCCGATCCCGACCATTATGAGGTGGAGAAGGAAGATATTAAGGCGCTGAATCAGCTCTTTAACCGCGGCGGCTTTACAGAGGGCTACTATACAGCCTTTGGCGGCAGAGATATGATGAGTATTGAGCGTCCGAAGCCCTGGGGGCTGAAGGTGGGTATTGTGGACAAGTATCTGCCAAAGCATAAGAAGGTAACCATCCGAACCAGAGAACCGCTGGTGCCCGGGGACGGTCTGGAGATCTGGACACAGGAAGAACCCCATGTGGGTACCAATGTTTCCAAGCATTCCAAAGCAGGTGAAGTGATCACCATCACCATGGAAGGTGAGATCAATAAAAATGATGTGGTGTATCGTACCTTTGGCAAGGCGCTGAATGATGAACTGAAAAAGTTCTATGAAAGAGATACCAGAAAAATGCCCATCAGCGGTATGCTTCGGGTAAAAGAAGGGGAACCGCTTTCTCTGCAGCTCTGGGATCATAACGGAAACAGTGTATTCATCAGCGGTGCGGTGGTAGAGCCTGCAGGCAGCTCTCCCATGCTTCCCATGAAGCTCAGAGAACTGGTGAATAAAATGGGTGCAACACCCTTTGTTCTGGAAAATCTGGAAACAGAGATCGACCAGTATATTTTTGTAAGCGTCAGTGAAGTGAACCTTGTGCGCAGAGAAGCCTGTGAAGAACTGGAGGCTGCGATCCTCCGTAAATCCAAGCGGAAAGCAAAATCTGACGGTGTTTATGAAGGGGAAGGGAAAAATCCCATTCGTCTGCGGAAAAAACTGACAGCCCTTGTTATGAATCTGGGACAGCTGGAAGCGGTGCTGAAGGCAAAGGGCATTGTGAGAGTATATTATGAATGTGCTGCAGAGCTGGAAAAAAATCTGGAGCAGATCATTGAAAAATGCCGCAAAGCGGAGGTGTCTCTTTATGTTGCACTGCCCAGAGTGGCAAGGGAATGGAATGCAGAAAAGGAACAGCCCATGATCGACCGACTGATCGCCAGCGAAATTGATGGTTTTCTGGTTCGTTCGGCAGGGCAGTTCGATCAGGTGAAGGACAGCGGCAAGAAGGTCGTTGTAGATTATAACCTGAATGCAATGAACCGCCAGACTGTGAAATACTGGAAGGAACAGGGTGCAGATTATGTATGCCTGTCTGTGGAGGCGAATCTGCAGGAGATCAACCGAATGGGGGATCAGGACTGTGAAATGGTGGTTTACGGATATCTGCCCTTGATGAAGACCCAGCAGTGTCCCATCGGCAATTATGTCGGCGGAAAAGAAGGACATAAATACTGTTCGGAACGCAATAACGAAGAGCTGTATTTCCTGCGGGACAGAAAAGGTGTGAAATTCCCGCTGATGACAGACTGTGAACGCTGTGTCTGCACCATTCTGAACGGGAAACCGCTGTTTACCCTGAAATTCTATGATGAAATACTGGAAAGCACAACGGGCTATGTTCGTATGGACTTTACAAAGGAAGGCCCTGCCAGAACAGAAAAGATTGCAAAGGCTTATGGGGAAATGACAGCCGATGTGGAACACATCAGCCCTGCAACCCGTAACCTTCTGGGAGAAATGAATGAAAAAGGCAATACAAAAGGGCATTTCTTCCGCGGAGTGGAGTGAGTTTGAATGTTTGACCTGATCATTATGCTGAGCAGATATGCTTTTATCGGATACATCGTCCTGTTTTTATGGCAGGGCGTTGTTTACGTTGCCTATGAACAGGGGGGCAATCTGGGAAACCCGTATCGGGCAGTGTCTATTCAGCGCAGGCTGATCGTGCTGATGCATATCACAGCATTTCTGATCCTTTCCTATAATAGAGAAAGTCATTTCTTTGATATACCGACACTGATTTTTGCGGCGGTGTCGCTGGTGTTTATCCTGCTGGCGGTAAAGCTTCTGGATCGGTTTTACTATGAGGGCTGTCCGTTGATCTGGACGGGGATGCTCTTTCTGATGGATCTGAGCCTGATCATGCTGCAAAGGCTGGAGCCCTATCTGGCGAAGCGACAGATGATGTGGATGGCGATCGGGCTGGCGGGGATGTCTTTTCTGCCGACTTTTTTCCGCATCATTCCTCGGTTTGAGGTGTTTGAATGGGCATATATCATAGCCTGCTACGGACTTCTGCTTTGTACCAGACTGTTCGGTATCGCCAAGGGCGGCTCTACTAACTGGCTTTCTTTTTCTGTGGGTTCTCTGGATATTACCTTTCAGCCTTCAGAGATCGCAAAGTTCCTGTTTGTATTTTATCTTGCCAGCGTGTTCCGAAAACGGGTGGAATGGCGTCAGTTCCTGACAACGGGGATTCTGAGTGCAGGGCTTGTATTCCTTCTGGTTTTGCAGAAGGATCTGGGCAGTGCACTGATCTTTTTCATGACATATATGGTTATGCTGTACATTGCAACCTCCAATGAAATGCTGATGCTCCTTGGCTTTGGGGCTGCCAGCGGGGCGGCTGCGGTGGCATATAAGCTGTTTTCCCATGTGCGGGTTCGTGTGGCAGCGTGGCAGAATCCATGGGCGGATATTGATACAGGCGGTTATCAGATCGTCAATTCTCTTTTTGCCATTACCACATGGGGGATGCTGGGCAGCGGGCTGACCAAGGGGATGCCCCGCAGTATTCCTGTGGTGGAAAGTGATATGATTTTTGCAGCGATCTGCGAGGAATTCGGTGTGCTCTTTGGTATGGGGGTGATCGGTGTATTTATTATGCTTCTTTACCGTGGTGTGCGTATCGCACTGGACTGCGGCCGCAGATATTACAGTATCCTTGCCGCAGGGGTGACCACAATGATATCCTTTCAGGCATTTGTGATTCTGGGCGGAGTGATCAAGCTGATCCCGCTGACGGGGGTAACACTGCCCTTCGTCAGCTATGGCGGCAGTTCTGTTCTGGTGAGTCTGATGATGATCGGTCTGCTGCAATGGGTATGCGTATACTGTGAGCAGCAGAATCGGGAGGCTGAGGAAAGAGAACTGGAATGGCTTGGCGGAGGTGAATGGGATGAGTAATATGAAACGCAGTATGCGGCGGGTATTCTGGCTGCTGGCGTTATGCTTTTTCCTTCTGCTGGGCTATCTGGGAAAGCTGGTCCTGGTGGAACGGGAGGAGATATCCGGCAATGCATATAATTCCCGTCTGCGTTATGCCGATGATTCCATCCGAAGGGGAGATATCCTTGATCGGGATGGAGAATTGCTGGCAACCAGTTTGCTGCAGGAGGATGGCACATATCGGAGAGAATATCCCCGTTCCAGAATGGCTGCTCATATCACAGGCTACAGCAGTGTGGGCAAAAGCGGAACGGAGGCGGCGGAAAACTTTACGCTGATGGCACTGCATAATGAATTTCTGCAGCGGGTCAGCAGCATTGTGCGAAAAACAGAACTGAAGGGCAACAGTGTTGCTCTTACCGTTGATATGGAGATACAAAGCGTGGCAGGCAATCTGCTTGGCAGTGCAAAGGGGGCTGTGGTGGTGATGGAACCCTCCACGGGCAGAGTGCTGGCTTTGCAGGCATATCCCGATTTTAATCCCAATCAGGTGGCGAATCAGTGGGAGACCCTCAGAGACCATAAGGACAGTCCGCTGGTAAACAGGGGAACCCAGGGGATTTATCCCCCCGGCTCTACCTTTAAGACCATAACGGCACTGGCTGCCATGGAGCATTACCGTGGCTGGGAAGACTTTACCATTGAATGTACCGGTGAAATGCATTTCGAGGATAAGGTCATTCATTGCTATCAGGATAAAGCCCATGGAACAGTGGATATGAAGGCCGCCATGGCAGTTTCCTGTAACTGCTATTTTGCAGCATTGGCAAAGGAAATGGGTGCAGGCGATCTGGTAAAGACCATGAAACAGGCGGGGATGCAGATGCCCAGCCATTTTGAACTGGAAACCAGCAAAAATGCCATTTATCTGGAAAAAAATGCTTCGGAGAATGAACTGGTGGAAACTGCCATCGGGCAGGGCAGAACAGGGGTAACACCTCTGTATATGGCGATGCTTGCTTCTGCCATAGCCAATGAAGGACTGATGATGCAGCCTTATATCGTAGACCATGTGGTTTATCCCGATGGGGGTACGGGAAAGGAAACTATACCCAATAAGCTGACGGAGATCTGCACGGCAGAGCAGGCAGCGGCACTGACGGATATGATGACGGAGGTCGTAAGCAGCGGTACCGGTACAGCGGCAGCGGTGCAGGGTGTAACGGTGGCAGGCAAAACAGGTACGGCAGAAAATGCCACAGGCAATGACCACAGCTGGTTTATCGGCTTTGCGCCGGCGGAAGAACCGAAGGTAGCTGTTGCAGTGCTGCTGGAAAACCGAAATCAGGGCAGCGCGACACCCATTGCAGGGAAGGTTATTGCAGCGGCATTGCAGGAATTGGAGGAATAGGGGTGGTCAGATGGAATTGAAGTTTGACACATCAAAGGTGTATGCTGTCGCTCTGGAGGGCGGCGGAGCAAAAGGGGCTTATGAGGCAGGGGTCTGGAAGGCATTGGAGGAAGCAGGCGTAAAGTATAATGCTGTGGCAGGCACCTCTGTCGGCGCACTCAATGGAGCCATGATGGCATCCAGGGATCTGAATACTGCACTGCATCTGTGGGAAAATGTCAGTTTTTCGCAGGTTTTTGATGCGGATGATATGCAGATGAAAAAAATATATGACAGAGATCTGGAGGGGCTTCGCATTCTGGAGCTGCTGAAGGATGTAGTGGATATCGTAAAAGAGGGTGGACTGGATATTGAGCCCTTACGGATGATGATGCTGGAATATATTGATGAGGAACGGATACGGCAGTCGGAGGTGGCATTTTTCTTTGTGACCTATTCTCTGACGGACAGAACGGAAGTGGAGATCGATGCCCATGAACTGGAGGAAGGAAAGCTGATCGATATGCTCCTTGCCAGTGCGTATGTACCCGGATTTCAGCGCAGAAAACTGGATGGAAAGGATTATGTGGACGGCAGTGTGCAGAATGTGCTGCCCATTGATTCCTTGCTGAAAAGAGGCTATCGGGATATTATCATGATCCGTATTTACGGGCTGGGTCTGGAAAAGCGAACAAAGATCCCCGAGGATGCCAATATTATCACTGTGGCACCGCGGGAAAAGCTGGGAGGGATCCTACAGTTTGATCCCGAAAGCACAAGACGGGATATGACACTGGGATATTATGACGGGCTGCGGATGCTCTATGGTCTGGCAGGAGAAAGGTATTATATCGACAGACAGTGGAGTGAGATGCAGGCATATTTTGCACTGAAGGTGCTTTTTGAACAGTTATACTTGGAGAAAGCGGCTTCCCTGCGGGAATGGAATGAAAAGCTCCTTCCCCGACTGGCGAAGAAAAAACGGGTGAAGGATGGAGATTATTATGATCTTCTGGTGCAGGTGCTGGAGGAACTTTCTGATGAAGTGGGGCTGACACCGTTTTCTGTTCGCACAGAAGAGGGTTGGATTCGAGAGATCGGCGAAGCCTATCATAAAAGGAAAGAACAGACGGAAAAAGAGGTTCTGTTATAAATAAAGGGAATAAAAGCGGGGAAAACAATCGTCTTTTAAGGCGGTTGTTTCTTTTTTGACAGAAAAAAGAGAAAAAGATATCAATAGGAAAAAACGGGAAAGGAAAAGGTGAGAATATATCAGTAAAATCTCCTCTTTAAGAAAAAAGGAGGAGAATAACCCGATATGATTTTGCAAATTATTTAACAAAATCGGGATAGGAAAGGAAATAATTGAAATGCCTGTAAAGCCGATAGGAATAAAAACAGAGAAACACAAGGGCACTTTTTCTCATTGAAAAGGGGAGAGAGAAGGTGCCGCAAAGCGGGGATTTGTCAAAAAGATGGAGAGAAATACAGAAAAATAAGACTCTTTTTACAAAAAAAAGAGGGAGATAGCTTGCATGCAAAGTACTTTGTATACAAAAAAATGATTTTCAAAAAAAGTGGCACATTTTTTAGCGGTTTTTCT
>JAUNCB010000321.1 GCA_030526765.1 Bacillota bacterium | reverse complement strand
TATTCTTTCGATCCATTCTCGCGATAAAGTGTTCCTTCTCCATTAAACATATTGTTCTGGAAGGATCCGTTATACTGCACCTGACCCGAAGGATAATAGGAAATACCCAGCCCTTCGAATTTGTTTTTTTCAAAAGCACCCGCATAAACCAGCGACCCATCCGGGCGGAACAGCTGTCCCCGTCCCTGTGCATAACCATCCTTTACAACACCTTCATAGGCAAGATATTTGGATTTTCCCAAAATCCGCACATGTCCTTCCGCAAAGCGAAGCGGAATGGATTTATAAGAATATGTTTTCACAGCTCCCGCTGTTTTTGAAATGGATACAGGATGTACAACAGTCAGATAAAAGGCTGCGCACATACCAATGGTTATAACAACCAAAAATGCAAGACGCTTACTTACCAGCCAGCCAAAGAATCCATAATAGTCTTTTTTATCCCTTGGTCTCAGATCCGTCATATTGCGGAAATACTGGATCAGCTTACGCAGTATCGTCATCTTGATATAAGATGGCTTCGTATAAAGTCTGATCTTCGTCCACAAAGGAATGATCCTTGCCTTAAGCGCATTCAAAAAGCCTTGAAATAAACTGTTCAACTCCTATCCCCCTTTCCTCGGTTATTTGCTGTTTTCCTGTTTAAATCATTGTTTTTTCAAACAGTCCGTAGGTTACTTCAGCATCCGGATTATTCAGATGATATTCACAATGGAACAGATACCATTTTGCGATATGATCCTGCTCATTCCGTTTCAGTACCTCATTGAAGGTATTTCTTGCGAGGTAGAAATCGTTGGAATAGAACAACCGCAGACCGTTCTGGAATAATGCATCTGTTTCAATCATCAGCTTACACTGTGTTTCCGGATAAGCATCCAATCCTTCGTACAGCTTTAAGCTGGTGTTCCCGGCACCGCCGGAAACAAAGCCAATATATCTTGTATAGAAGCTATCGCCCATGGTACGGAGCGTTTCTTCTGTCATAGCAATACGAACATTTGCTTTTGCCAGTTCCTTTGCATAAGGCTCCAGCACACTTTCCTGCTTACAGTACATATAAGGTGTCATCATCTCCGGTGTACCGGAAATGCCATAATTGAATTCATCTGCATGCAGCAGCATGATAAAATTGTTTTTCAGGAGCAATCCGTTTTCTGCATACGCATGGATCATATCGATCGCAAACTGCATTGCTCTGGCGGGATTCTTTTCAAAGAATACCTTTCTTTCATGAAGGTCTGTGGATGCAGAAAGGAAGATGCCTCCTCTTTCTTCTCTGGTTTTGTGCATCAGTTCCATGCTCTTTGTCATGGTGGCCTGATAAACCTTACCGCTTTCGCCCTTCATATCTTCGATCACAATATCTACCATACAGCCGGCGATCTTCGTTCTGTCGCCAACTTCGATATCTGCCAGTACAGGCTTTTGCAGCAGCTGCTCCATACCCTTCGGTACAAATTTAAAATAGCTGCGATAAAGTATATTTTTGTCATAATACAATCGGTTCAGGCTGGAGCCAATGTCATGCAGAGAGGTCCACGCACTCTCCATCCCATCCGACAGCACAGGCATTTCCGCAAAAGCCTTTTTCTCTCTTGCAACGAAAAGCAGTGCCTCTTCGTATTTCTGCCATCTGCTGAAGTAATACAGGAATACGACCGCGTTTGCCAGCGTAATCAGACCGGCAGCTACAACCGTAATCATTTTCAGCATCTGCACACTGTCGTCTATGCTTTTGTTCAGACCATCCTGAGAAATCACCGCAAGCATGACAGAGCTTGCTTTGATATTCGTCCAATCTCTCAGTGCAACAGCATAAACCTCCTGACTGCCTCTGTTCAGTTTGGAAATAACTGTTTCTTTCCCGCTTGTTACTTTTTCAGCCAGTACCAGCGCATTATGTCCATAAT
>JAUNCB010000320.1 GCA_030526765.1 Bacillota bacterium | reverse complement strand
GGAAAAAGGATTCCAGTTCTCCTCCGCAAACTCCATCAATATCGGCAGACTGGTTCCCCAGATCGTATACTATTTCTGGGCATATCTGAATGCAGTGAAGCTGGGTGAGATCAAAGAAGGAGAAAAACTGAACTTTACTGTGCCCACAGGCAACTTCGGTGACATCCTTGCGGGCTGGTATGCCATGAAGATGGGTCTGCCCGTGGGTCATTTCGTATGTGCTTCCAATGATAATAAGGTGCTGTACGATTTCTTCCGTACAGGGGAATATAACAGAAACAGAGAATTCCATGTGACCGTATCTCCTTCCATGGATATTCTGATCTCCTCCAATCTGGAGCGCCTGCTGGCACACATGGGCGGACAGGATGCCACAAAGGCGGAAATGGAATGTCTAAGCAAAGAGGGCTCCTATCAGGCGGAGATCACAGAAAAGAATATCAGCGGGGAATATGCAACAGAAGGAGAAACCTTTGATGCCATTCAGAAGTTTTATAAAGAAACAGGCTATGTGATGGATACCCACACAGCCGTAGCCTATGCGGCATACCAGAAATACAAAGGGGAAAGCGGAGATCATACGCCCATGGTTATCGTTTCCACCGCATCTCCCTATAAATTTACAAAGGATGTTATGACTGCCATTGATGCAAAGTATGCGGATGGTGACGCCTTTGCGCTGCAGGCAGATCTGGAACAGCTCAGCGGTGTTTTGGTGCCTGCGCCCATCGTTGGTCTGGAACACAGACCCATCCTTCACAAGAATGTGTGTGAAAAAACGGAGATCAAGGAAGTTGTGAAAAACTGGCTGAAATAAGCAGAAACCAAAATCAAAGGACAGGAGTCAAATCTTGTCCTTTTTTTGTTAAGATAAGCATTGCTTTTCTTTTTTCGATAGCGTAAAATAAAATTAGCGTAATATGGGCGGAGGTATGTATAGCCGCATTGAAGCGCAGTTCGGCGAAAGCTGAAGAAAGCAGACCCAATATTATTTTTAAACATAAAAAAGGAGAGATAGCTACCATGAAAATGTTCATCGACACAGCTAATGTAGACCACATCAGAGAAGCAAATGACCTTGGCGTAATTTGCGGCGTTACAACAAACCCCTCCCTGATTGCAAAAGAAGGCAGAGACTTTGTTGAAGTTGTAAAAGAAATCACAACAATCGTGGACGGCCCCATCAGTGCAGAAGTTATCAGCCTGGATCATAAAGGCATGGTAGCAGAAGCAGAAGAACTGGTTAAGATCCATGAAAACATCGTTATTAAGATTCCTATGACACTGGAAGGTCTGAAAGCAGTTAAGATCCTGTCTGCAAAAGGCGTAAAAACAAACGTGACACTGATCTTCTCCGCTACACAGGCACTGATGGCTGCAAGAGCAGGCGCTACATATGTATCTCCCTTCCTGGGCAGAGTAGACGATATCGGTTCTGTTGGTATGACACTGATCGAAGACATCGTTGCAATTTTTGACATCCATGGTCTGGATACAGAAATCATCGCTGCTTCCATCCGTAACCCTCTGCATGTAGTAGATGCTGCAAAAGCAGGCTGCCACATTGCAACAATCCCTTACAATGTTCTGATCCAGATGTCCAAACACCCTCTGACAGACAATGGTATCGAAAAATTCCTGAAAGACTGGGAAACAGTACCCAAGAAGTGATTTGATTCAGAGACAAGCGGCTTTGCATGAAATCATACATGGGCATTTATGCACAGAAGCATGCATTTTGGCAAAGACATCTGGCGAGAGCCAACATCGAAAAAATACGCAGTATTTTTGAGATAGGCTCTGAATGTTTACGAAATAATCTATTTTTTTCGGAGGAAATATAAAATGAGCAATATTGATCATCTGACAATCAATACCCTGCGTTTCCTGTCTGCAGAAGCGATCCAGAAAGCAAA
>JAUNCB010000319.1 GCA_030526765.1 Bacillota bacterium | reverse complement strand
AAAGCGGTAAAAATCGGTTTGTGTTTCAGCTGCAGTGCATTTCTGCTGTTTCAGCTCTTTCCTCGAGAGGTCATATCTGTATTCGGTGCAGGGGAGGCGCTTTATTATGATTTTGCGGAAAAATATCTTCGCATCTATCTTTTTATGGTTTTTACCTTTGGCTTACAGCCAATTACGGTGAACTATTTCACCAGCATTGGGGCTGTCAGACAGGGGATCATCCTTTCTGCTTCCAGACAGGGGTTTCTGCTGATCCCGCTGCTGCTTCTGCTGCCGCTTTGGTATGGAATGAACGGGGTGCTTCTGGCAGGGCCGATCGCAGATGGTTTGGCAGTGCTGCTTTCCCTTGGTATGGTTGGCTTTCATTTCCGAAAGCTTGGAAAAGGGGAGAAAGAAAAGAAATCGGCTGATTTCTAAAAAAACTGTTGCGGACAGATGTATAATATGCTACAATAAACAAATCGTGGGGAAACCCGTCATCAGATGAGATAACACTCCCGAAAAAACGGGGAGTGAGAATACAGGAGGTTTTTGGTATGTCTACAATCGGTACAGTATTAACAGTGGTTTTGATCGTTCTGACAGTAATTCTGGCTGTAATTATTCTGCTGCAGTCCAAGCGTTCCGCAGGTCTGGGTGCAATCAGCGGCGGTGGCAGCGGTGATACTTTCTGGAGCAAAAATAAAGGAAACTCCATGGAAGGTCAGCTGGAAAAATATACAAAGATTCTGGGCGCTCTGTTTATGATCATTGCGTTCATTGTCAATCTGGTAGGCTAAGAAAAATCGGGATGCTGTCATGACAGCATCCCTTTCTTTTTCGGTAAAAAAGGAAACGGATCTGTTTATCCATGGAAAGGATGGACAGAATAGAAGAAAAACAAGGAGAAAAAAGAATGGAACAGATGGATATCATGCAGGCAAGAAAGGAACGGATGCTTGCCTATATCAGAAGTGAGGGATATATTCCCATGAAGCGAAAGGATCTGCGGTTGATGCTGGAGGTGCCTGTGGAGGACAGACCTGCCTTTGAGGAGCTCCTGCAGCAGCTGATCGATGAGGGGCAGCTTTTTGAAACGAGAAAAGGAAAGCTTGCCAGCCCGAAGGATCTGCAGATGGCAACGGGGACATTTATCGGTCATGCCAGAGGCTTTGGCTTTGTTAGCCCCGACGAGGGCGGCGAGGATGTATTTATTCCTGCCAGTGAGACTATGGGTGCGATGCAGAAGGATAAGGTGCTGTATAAGGTGCTGCATCGGGCAGAAAAAGGAAAGAAAGCAGACGGTGTGATCGTTCGGATTCTGGAAAGAGGGATGCAGCGCATTGTTGGCAGCTTCGAGGCAGGCAGCAAGGGTTATGGCTTTGTGGTGGCAGATGATAAAAAGATCGCAAAGGATATTTTTATTTCCCGAGAGCATACAAAAGGAGCAGTCAGCGGGCATAAAGTCGTTGTGGAAATTACAGACTACGGCGAGGACAGAAGAAACCCCGAGGGAAGGGTAATTGAAATTCTGGGGCATGTGAATGATCCCGGCGTGGATATTCTTTCTGTGATCCGCCGTTATGAGCTGGCAGTGGAATTTCCAGAGGAGGTTTATCGGGAAATCGAAACGCTGGAGACAGAGGTAAAGGAAGCGGATAAAATCGGCAGGGAGGATATCCGTGACTGGCTGACGATCACCATTGACGGGGAGGATGCAAAGGACCTGGATGATGCCGTGACGATGAAAAAACTGGGGAACGGCAATTATGAGCTGGGCGTGCATATTGCGGATGTTTCTCATTATGTTGCGGAGGGTACGGCACTGGATCGGGAAGCCTACAGCCGTGCCACCAGTGTGTACCTGGTGGACCGTGTGATCCCGATGCTGCCCCATAAGCTGAGCAATGGAATCTGTTCTCTGAATCCCCATGCTGACA
>JAUNCB010000318.1 GCA_030526765.1 Bacillota bacterium | reverse complement strand
AGGGCTGAAGGTTTCCCGTCTGGGCTTCGGCGGCATCCCCATTCAGCGGGTGGATGCGGCAGTGACCAAAACGCTGATGGAGGCCATGGCGGAAAAGGGCATGAATTATATTGATACGGCACGGGGCTACACCGTTTCCGAAAGCTATCTGGGGGAAGCACTGGAGGGGCGCAGAGAAAAATTCGTGCTGGCAACCAAGAGCATGGCAAGAACGAAGGAGGCTATGGCGGCGGATATCGAAACCAGCCTTAAGAACCTGCGGACAGACTATATCGACCTGTATCAGGTGCATAATCCCAATGAAGCGCAGCTGGAGCAGGTAATATCTCCCGATGGTGCCCTGGAGGCACTGCTGGAGGCAAAGGCGGCAGGGAAGATCGGCCATATCGGTCTGACAGCCCATTCTCTGGAGGTTTTTGCAAAGGCACTGGAGATGGATTGGGTGGAAACCATCATGTTCCCCTATAATATCGTGGAAACACAGGCAACGGAGCTGATCGGCAGATGTAAGGAAAAGAACATCGGCTTTATTGATATGAAGCCCTTGGCTGGCGGTGCCATTGAGGATGCAGCCCTTGCCCTGCGCTTCATCTGTGCCAACCCCGATGTGGATGTGGTGATCCCCGGGATGTTTGATCTGAAGGAGATCGCAGAAAATCTGGCTGCGGCGGAGGACAACAGCCCCATGACAGAGGAAGAGATCTCGAAAATCGAGGAGATCAGAAGCAGTCTGGGCAGCAATTTCTGCCGCCGCTGTAATTACTGTGCGCCCTGTGCGGTGGGCATTGCCATCCCCAATGTATTCCTCTTTCAGGGGTATCTGGACAGATACGGTCTGGGGGACTGGGCGAAGGAAAGATACCATGCCATGCCCGTGAAGGCCAGTGCCTGCATCGGCTGCGGTGCCTGCGAGAAGCGGTGTCCCTATGAGCTGCCCATTCGGGATATGCTGAAGGATGCGGTGCAGAAATTCGGTGAATAATAAAGAACAGAAAAAAAGATCCCCGACGGAAATCTGTCGGGGATCTGCTTTTTTTATGCTGTTTTTTAAGGGGCGGTGTTACTGCAGAACATCCTTCATGCTGTAAAGCCCTGCGCCCTTGCCTGCCAGATATTTGGCCGCCTTCACTGCGCCAACGGCGAATACCTCACGGGAGGTTGCACGGTGGTTCAGTTCAATGACCTCATCTCTGCCTGCGAAGATCACATCATGCTCGCCGACGATGCTGCCGCCGCGCACTGCATGGATGCCAATCTCTGTTTTTTCCCGTTTCTCCCGAACCTGAGAGCGGTCATAAACATAGTGATAGCGTTCGTCCATGGCCTGATTGATGGCATCTGCCAGTGCCATAGCGGTGCCGCTGGGGGCATCGATCTTCTGGTTATGGTGTTTTTCCACGATCTCGATGTCGAAGCCGCTTTCGGCTAAGATAGCCGCCGCCCGCTGCACCAGATCCAGAAGCAGGTTCACACCAACGGACATATTGGCGGATTTCAGCACTGCCACATCCTTGGCTGTTTCCTGCATCAGGGCAGTGGTCTCCTCGGACAGAGCGGTGGTGCAGAGCACAACGGGGATCTGTTTTTCCTTGGCGAATGCCAGAAGGGCGGGCACTGCCTTTGCGGTGGAAAAGTCGATGATGACATCGGCTGCCACATCACAGGAGGCACAGTCCGCAAATACGGGGAAGTCCAGTGCGGGGGTGGTGGGGTCGATGCCTGCCACTACCTGACAATCCCCTTCGTTTTTTACCAAATCGGCTACCACGCGGCCCATTTTGCCGCCGCAGCCGTGAATAATTACATTTATCATTGTTGATTACTCCTTTCTAAGATCCCGCAAGGGGATCATCTCCCATTGGGGCTTTGCCGCAATGCTTGCCCCTCATTTGCAAAACCATGTATATGGTTTTGCGGTATCGGGTT
>JAUNCB010000317.1 GCA_030526765.1 Bacillota bacterium | reverse complement strand
ATCAGCTATATCATCTATACCAGACTGGATGCGGGAGATATGCAGACCAGCCTGAATGAAACAACAAAGACCATTACTGTTGCGGTGGCAATGGCACTGGTTCTGGCGGCGCTGATGGGATATGTCTTTGCCCAGACCTTGACGGGGCCGATCCTTGCTCTGACCAAAGGGGCGAAAAGCCTTGCAGAAGGGGATATGAGCCAGAGCCTGAAGGTGCGAAGCACCGATGAGATCGGTCAGCTGACCTCCAGCTTCAACTATATGGCAGAAGAACTGGCAAAGAATATGTCTGAGATCTCCAGAGAAAAGAACCGACTGGAGATCCTGCTCCACAACATGAGTGACGGCGTAATCTCCTTTGACAGAAACGGCAGTCTGATGCTTGCCAATACGGCGGCGGAAAATATGCTGGATGTGGAAAAACTGGAAATGAGCTTTACGGAGTTTATTCGAAAATATGATATCAATTCCAGTGTTTATCTGGATATGGGCAATGAGCCCTCCAAGAAGGTCATCTTCCCTGTGGGCAAGCAGTTCATCAATGCCAATTTCTCCCCTTATTATGATAAAAAGGGTGAGATCGAAGGTCTGGTTGTGGTGCTGCAGGATATCACAGAGCAGAAGAAGCTGGATGATATGCGGAAGGAATTTGTAGCCAATGTATCCCATGAGCTGCGCACCCCTCTGACGACCGTAAAGAGCTATACGGAAACATTGCTGGACGGTGCCATGGAGGAGGAAGAGCTGGCGAAGGAATTCCTGACCATCATCAACAGCGAGGCAGACCGTATGGCCTTTCTGGTACGGGATCTGCTGCAGCTGACAAGGTTCGATAATAAACAGGTCAGACTGGATATGACGGAGATCGAAATGAACGATTTCCTGAATATGACGGTGCGTCAGAATAAGATCCATGCAGAGGCAAAGCGGCAGGAGCTTTCCTTCGAGCCTTATGCCCATATGGTCGTGGTGCATGGGGATCGGGACAGAGTGGGTCAGGTGGTCAATAATATCGTGACCAATGCCATCAAATACAGTCTGGAGCAGGCGACCATCCGTATTTTTATCACGGAGGACAGCCAGTATTATAAGATCAATGTAAAGGATACAGGTATGGGTATTTCCCGTGAGGATCTGCCCCGTATCTTTGAACGCTTCTACCGGGTGGATAAGGCCCGCAGCCGAGCCATGGGTGGCACAGGACTGGGACTTGCCATCGCCAAGGAGATCATGGAAAGCCATGGCGGCAGGCTGACGGCGGAAAGCGAATACGGAAAGGGAACAACAATGACCATGTGGTTCCCCAAGGAACGTCCCATCCTCGAGTATGAGAGGGAAGAAGCCGAAAACAGTTGAGAAATGTTGATTTTTCGGGGGTTTTCTAACCGCGAAGCCCTTGTGGAAAACAATGTTAAACAACTGTAAGGCGGCTGTAACAGGATTGTAACATTCAAAGGATATAATAGAAATGTACAGTGGAGAGATGCCGCTGACATTGGAATGATTACAATTTTTCCCGGAGGAGGTGACAGGTATGAAAGCATGGAAAAGAAAAGGACTGGGCGTATTATGTGCAGTGCTGTTCTGTTTTTCTCCTGTCAGTGCCTTTGCCGCAGAGGTGACCATTTCCAGCGGACTGGTGATGGATGCGGAGGAGGCAACCTTCGATGACAGCCGTCTGGTGTACGGATCGGCTGAACCGGGAACAGAAATCAGCTTTACGGTTTCCGGAATGGATCATACCGGCACTCTGACAGAGCAGTACAAAGAGAATGTACGGGTTGGCTCCATGGGGCTGTTCAGCGTAACGCTGCCGCTGGAAAAGGGCAGCAACTACATCTGCATCACCTCCGGAGAAGAAACACAGGAGGCTGTGGTGAAGCGTGTGTCTCAGCTGGTAAAAAATCAGCTGCAGAATATGATCGCACTGCCCG
>JAUNCB010000047.1 GCA_030526765.1 Bacillota bacterium | reverse complement strand
AGGTGACGGAGTATGAAAATACCTCCGGCAATAAATATGCCGTGGTGGTTTCCGCAAGCTTTAAGGTAATGCTGAAAAATGAATTTGTGCCTTATCTGGCACCCAATCAGTATGTGGATTATGCGGCGGCACCTAAAGCTGTGGCAAAGGGGAAGGAGATCACGGCAGGCATCAGCGACCCTCTGCAGAAGGTGGCGAAGGTATATGATTATGTGGTGAAAAATCTGACCTACGATAAGCAGAAGGCGGCAACGGTGCAGAGCGGCTATCTGCCTGTGATCGATCAGGTTCTGGCGGCGAAAAAGGGCATTTGCTTTGACTATGCAGCCCTTATGACAGGGATGCTGCGCAGTCAGGGGATCCCCTGTAAGCTGGTGGTGGGCTACGCAGGCACGGCATACCATGCGTGGATCAGTGTATGGACAAAGGAAACAGGCTGGATCGACAATGCGATTTATTTCGACGGCAATACATGGCATAGAATGGACCCTACCTTTGCATCCTCCGCCAAGGAGAATGATACGGTGATGCAGTATATCGGGGACGGGAAAAACTATACAGCGAAATATAACTATTAACGAGAACAGAAAGAAAAATTGGGCAGGCGAGTCCTGCACAGGATAACAGTGGGGGAAGGGTGACGGATCATGAACGAAAAAAGATTTTCCAATCAGGAGATTTCTCATTTTTGCAGGGGACTTTCCCTTCTGCTCCATGCCGGTATCTCCATTGGGGATGGTATCTTCCTCCTGGCAGAGGAAGAGGAAGCGGGAAGCTATCGCAGCCGCCTGGAGGAAATGGGAAAAGCCATGGACAGCGGCCTTCCGCTGACAGAGGCCATGGGCAGCGGATTTCCCTCTTATGTGACAGGTATGGTGCAGGTGGGCGAAAACAGCGGACGGCTGGAGGAAGCTCTGCTGGCACTGTCGGATTATTATGAAGAAAGAGAACGGATGGACAGACAGCTGCGTAATGCCCTGACCTATCCTGCGATCGTGCTTCTGCTGATGCTGATCGTCATTGGGGTATTGCTGGTGCGTGTGCTGCCTGTGTTTGATGCAGTATATGCCTCTCTGGGCGGCAGACTGACGGGGATTGCCGGCGGCTTGCTCTCTCTGGGGCAGATGATGAAGGCGGCACTGCCTGTGCTTTGTATCCTGCTGGCGGCAGTGGTGATCTTTGTGCTGGCCTTTGCCAGCAGCGAAGCCCTGCGGCAGAAGCTGGTGCTGAAATGGAATCAGAAGCATGGCGATAAAGGGGTTGCAAAGATACAGAATGATGCCCGCTTTGCGCAGGCATTATCCATGGGGCTGAAAAGCGGCCTTCCCATGGAGGAGGCAGTTTCTCTGGCGGGAACACTGCTGCAGGATGTGCCTGAGGCGGCAAAACGCTATGCCGTGTGCAGCGAAGCCCTTGCCGGCGGCGAGGAGCTGACAAAGGCACTGAAGGAAACGGGCGCACTGCCTGCTTCCGCCTGCCGTATGCTGGAGCTTGGTGTGCGGGGCGGCAACAGCGACACGGTGATGGAAGAGATCGCCGCACGTCTTTCCGAGGAAGCGGTACAGGCACTGGAGGACAAAACGGCACAGGTGGAACCGGCAATGGTGCTGGGTGCCAGCCTGCTGGTAGGCATCATCCTGCTTTCGGTGATGCTGCCGTTGATGAATATCATGTCTGCGATTGGGTGATAGCATGAAGAAAAAATGGAAAAACTGGACGGTGATGCTGGTTCCGCTGGCGATCATCGCCATACTATACTGCTTTCTGATAGCGGTGAATCATCTGGAAGAGGGACACCATACAGAAGGCAAAACAGAACTGGAGGATGCCCTGCGGCGGGCGGCGGTTGCCTGCTATGCGGCGGAAGGCATCTATCCGCCGGATCTGGAATATATGAAGGAGCATTACGGCATCCATATCGACGAAACGCGTTATGTGGTGATGTATACACCCATTGCATCGAATCTGATGCCGGATATTACAGTATTGGAAGCGAGCGCTGCCTATGAAGAATGAACAGAAACAACAGAAAATAAGCGGTTT
This sequence comes from Bacillota bacterium, assembly GCA_030526765.1. GTDB lineage: Bacteria > Bacillota > Clostridia > Lachnospirales > Anaerotignaceae > Anaerotignum_A. Next base: position 5,417 of record JAUNCB010000047.1, on the reverse strand, counting down.
CCTTGCCCTGCTGCTCTTCGGGGTTTTTGCGGTATGTATCCTGATGGTGCTTCTGATGGGCGCAGGCAGTTATCAGCGGATGACAGAGCGGGATCAGAAAACCTATGCAGAACGAACTGCGGTGCAGTATCTGACGACCCGTGTGCGGCAGGCGGATGCATCGGGCGGTGTTTCTGTTGAGAAGCTGGAGGGGCTGGATGCCCTTGTCCTTTCGGAAACACTGGAGGACGAGGTGTATGAAACGAAGCTGTATTGCTATGAGGGCTGGCTGATGGAATGCTATGCCGCAGCAGACAGTGACCTTTCTCCCGTGGATGGGGAGCGGATTCTGGAGGCGCAGGAAATGAACCTTTCCATGGACGGGCAGATGCTTCAGATCGAACTGACCCTGTCTGACGGCACAGAAGAGGAACTGACCCTGCAGCTGCGCAGCGGAAGGGAGGTATTGCCATGAGAAGCAAGACACCTCTGGTTTTGATGGAACAGCTCATCATGGTTCTGGTGTTTGCCCTTGCCGCAGCCATCTGTCTGCAGGTATTTGTGTATGCGGAGCAGGTTTCGCAGCGGAATGAAGCCCTTGCAGAGGCGGCATTGCTTGCCCAGAGCACAGCGGAGGAATTGAAAGAAAGCAGCGGCGCAGTCCTTCTGAAATGGGAGGATGGCGAAGGCTGTGTTTATATGGAAGGGAACGGTCTGCGGATAGAGGCAAGGGAGGCGGAGACAGTCTGCGCCCTGCGGCAGATCGATCTGCAGGTAATGGATGGGGATGATGTCCTCATGGAAATCCCTGTGGCATGGCAGGAGGTGAAGGGAGATGGCTAAGAAACAGAGCTTTACCGTGCCTGTGGTGGGCGGCAGCTCCCTGCTGGTGATCTTTGCCGTGCTTTGTATGACGGTGTTTGCCCTTCTGAGCCTGAGCACAGTGCTGGCAAACGGCAGGCTGAATCAGGCATCTGTGGATGCGGTTTCGGAATATTATGCGGCGGATGCGGCAGCGGAAGAGATTTTCGCAAGGCTCCGTCAGGGGGAAATGCCGGAAGGTGTAACGGAAGAAAACGGTATTTATGAATATCGGTGCGATATATCGGAAAATCAGACTCTGCAGGTGAAGCTGCAGCAGACAGCGGCGGGCTGGCAGGTTTTGCGCTGGCAGGCTGTAGTGGATGTGGAGTGGGAGGAAGGCACGCTGGATCTTTGGGACGGCGAGCTGTAAGGAGGTCGTTTTATGGCAGATATGAGAGCGATTTTACAACAGGCAGTAACAGATGAAGCCTCTGATATTTTTCTGGTGGCAGGCGGTGCCGCTACGGAAAAGGTGGACGGACGGATCTGCAGGATGGGGGAGGAGAAGCTGTTCCCCGATGAACTGACACGGCTGATCACAGAGCTGTTTGAAATGGCAAACCGTTCCATGACGCAGTTTCAGGAAACGGGCGATGACGATTTCTCCTTCTCTCTGGCAGGGCTGGCGCGCTTTCGTGTCAATGCGTACAGACAGAGAGGCTCCATGGCGGCTGTGATCCGTGTGGTTGCCTTTGATATTCCCGACTGGAAAGAGCTGGGCATCCCTGAGGAAATCATGAAGCTTTCTGAAACTACAGAGGGTATGGTGCTGGTAACAGGTACGGCAGGCAGCGGGAAATCCACCACACAGGCCTGTATCATCGACCGTATCAACCAGACCAGAGACTGTCATATCGTAACACTGGAGGATCCCATTGAATACCTCCACAGACACCAGAAGAGCATTGTCAGCCAGAGAGAGATCGCCATTGATACCTCGGATTATCTTTCTGCCCTGCGGGCCTGCCTCAGACAGGCACCCGATGTGATTTTGCTGGGGGAAATGCGGGATGCGGAAACCATCCATACCGCCATTACAGCGGCGGAAACAGGGCATACCATTCTGGCGACTCTGCACACCAGCGGCGCGGTGAATGCGGTGAATCGTATCGTGGATGCCTTCCCCAGTGAGCAGCAGGCGCAGGTGCGGATGCAGCTTGCCTCTGTTCTGCGGACAGTGGTATCTCAGCAGCTTCTGCCGGATGTGGACGGTGGGCGTGTGCCTGCCTATGAGATCATGCACCTGAACAGTGCCATCCGCAGCATGATTCGGGATAACAAAGGGCATCAGATCGATAATGCCATTGCCTCCGGCGGCAGTGAAGGGATGATCTCCATGGATCAGTCTATCCTTGCACTGTATCGGGAAGGCAGGATCACAAAGGAAACGGCACTGGAATATGCCGATCGTCCGGAACAGCTGCAGCGCAGTCTGGGTTAAAAGAGAAAAGATGCATATCCTTCGGCGGGTAACGGAGGGTATGCTTTTTTTATTTTATGGAAGAAAATGTAACCTGTTTTGTAACGGGAACATGATATGATAAGGGCATAAGAAAAGAACAAAAGAGAAGGAGTGGAGAGCCATGTTATATCAGTCAAATCATTACGATGCAAGGACTTTCCTGCTATATATGGATATGTATGAAAATGATAATCCGATAGGCCGTTATTATAATCCCGGCAGAGGAGAGAGCGGCAGCTTTCGCAGCATGACACAGCTGCTGCTGAAGCTGGAGCAGAGCATGGACGAAGAGGGGATGCCCCAGTCCTTCCAGAAGGTTCGTACCTTCCTGCCCCTGTCCGGATATACGGAGGATGGCGGTGTTGGCTCGCAGATGGGCAAAAAAGCGACCTTCGCAGTGCATATCCTGTTTCGGCGCAATGCCAGCTGGCAGGGCTCTGTGGTATGGCTGGATGAAAAAAAGACCATGCCCTTCCGCTCCGTACTGGAGCTGATCAGCCTGATGCATAGTGCAATGCATGGCGAGAAGGAGCGGGCATGGACAGAGATCGAGCATGCCTATGGAAAAGCGGCAGAATAAAAACAGAATAAAGACAGAAGCAAGAAAGGCGTTTCCCCTCTGTGGGGAAACGCCTTTGATTCGTTACATGACTTCTTTTTTGACCTCACGGCAGGTAAGCATACAGGAGCTTTCATTTTCCCATTGGATGAGTGTTGCCTCCGAGAGAACATGAAGCTGGAAATGTCTGTTATAGAGGATCTGCTCAGCGGTTTTTTCTTCCGCAATGTTCAGGGCGGGACAGCCGGGACAGCGGCTCTCCCGTCCCATCAGAGCCCGATAGCAGTGCATGCCGATCTTTGCCTCCGGTGCCAGCTCCAGTGTTTTGGCATTCAGGAATTTCAGCTTGCAGGTTTCTGGATCGATGACATAGATCCATGCATTCTGGCTGTCCAGAATGCTGCGCAGATTGCCTGCGTGGCGGTCTGTGGCATCCTGTGCCCGCTTTTTCAGCAGAATAATGGAAAGCATCTGGGAGAAGAAGGTCAGCAGATTGATCTGATCCATGGTCCAGTGCCGTTTGTGCTTACAGTCGTCAAAGCCCACATAGCCGCGGAATACACCGTTATCACGGATGGCACAGTGGAGCAGGGATTTGATCCCCTGCGGCTCCAGAATATCCCGCAGGTCACGGGGCAGGGCAGAAACATCGGAGCAGCAGAAAACATCCTGCCCCTGGAAATTCTCAAGGAAGGTGGGAATATCCTCTTCATAGCTGATATTCTGCAGATTCTGGATCTCCGGCGCTACGCCTTCGTTGCACCACTCAAAGGTGTTGTTGCAGTAGGCATTATCCTCGGAATTTTCGAAAATATATACACGGCTGATATTCAGCTGGGTACCGATCACTTCCAGTACATTCTGCAGAGCGGCTTCCACATTGCCGGATTCGTACAGATGGCGGAAGGTATACTGCACGATATTGCTGTAAACCAGCTCCGGTGCATCATCGGAATCGATACGGGCATTCAGGGCGGTTACATTGTCCTCCTGCGGCAGGAGGGAAATTTCCGTGCTGTTATAGAAGAGGAATCCGTTTTTCCCCCGTCTTTTTACCTGATATAGGGCCTGATCGGCACGCTGGAACAGCTCATAATAGGTTCTGCCGTGATCCGGTGCAAAGGCAACCCCGATGGAGCAGCCCACATTGCAGTCGGGCAGCTGGCTGCGGAACATATTCTGCAGGGTAAAGATCAGCCGTTCACAGCGGCTTTTTGCCAGATCGGGATCGGAGGTGCCGCGCATCAGCACCATGAATTCATCGCCGCCGATCCGCCCGATGATATCCTGAGTACGGAAAAGGCGTTTGATTTCAACGGCGGTGCTTTCCAGAAGGGTGTCCCCGAACATATGCCCGTAAAGATCGTTGACCTGCTTGAAATTATCCAGATCGATGACCAGCAGGGCACAGGGAGCACCATTGGGCATGGAGGAGATATATTCCTCCGCCTGCTGTCTGGTTGTGGTTTTGTTCAGCAGCTTTGTCAGAGAGTCCCGTTCGGCTTTTTCCTGCAAAGCCTTGGTGGCACGCTTCTCTTCATCGATATTCAGAATGATGCCGACCATTTTCAGGAGTCTGCCGTCCTCATCATGGATGGCAGTAGCCAGATAACGGCACCACAGATAGCGTCCGTCTGCCTTGGCGATACGCACATCAATGATCTGCTGGGGGCTTCCCTGCTGCAGATTATGGATCAGCCCGTAAAGCTGGGTGATGTCCTCGGGGTGGAAATGGCTGTTGGTGGACAGCTCTGCAAGGGCCCGTTCCTTTTTGGGATGATAGCCGAAAATTTCATACCACTGCTCGGAGAAATGAATGGTATCCTCGATCATATCCCATTCATAGGTTACATTCTGGGTGTTGGCAAAGAGGGCACGATACTGCTTCAGATCCATCTGCATCTTATTCTGGTTCATTTTGCTGCGGTGTACATCCGTTACGGTGCCTGTCAGATATTCCTTGCCGTCGGAGCCGATTTCCAAGCGGCATTTTAACAGTACCCAAAGGAAACGGTCAAATTTCTGGCGGATACGGAAGGTCATTTCCGCATCTCCGTGGCTCTTCAGCTGATCGTGGAAAAACTGCTGCACCAGTTTTCGGTCCTCCGGCAGAATGGTTTCGATCAGACGGCCGTTGAACAGGGTGCGGATCTCTTCTTCTGTATGCTCCAGAATGGCAGCTGTTTCATCCCCCATGGATTTCAGGGTGTACCAGTTGTCATTATAAAAGCTGATGCGTCCGATCCGCAGCTGCCGCAGGGTATCCGGATAAAGCTGAGCGGACTCTGTACCTCTGGGAAAAAGCTTTTCGGGGAGGTGGTTTGGCTGCATTTTCTGCCAGATGAGGATGAAGCGATGAGCATTCTCCTCAAAATCGGAGCGCAGCAGAGTAACCTGATATAAGGTGCTCTGTTTTTCGCCGATGCCGCGGAAATGGAACAGATGAGACTGCTTCCGCATGCCGGACTGCAGGAAATGGGGCGTATCCTCATAAATAAAATGCAGGTATTCTTCCCGTTCTTCCGGGGCAATGATAGAGAGGACAAAGCGGAT
>JAUNCB010000316.1 GCA_030526765.1 Bacillota bacterium | reverse complement strand
TCACGTACATGAAGAAATGGAAATGGATACACTGACACTGACACTGGATGACGATACAGAACTGGAATGCGGCATTCTGGGTGTATTTGAAGTGGAGGAACTGGGTGACAAGGAATACATTGCCCTGCTGCCTATGGAAGATGAAACAGTACTGCTGTATGAATACAAAGAATACGACGGCGGTATCGAACTGGCAAACATCGAAAGCGATGAGGACTTTGAAAAGGTTTCCAACGCATTCTACGAACTGTTTGAAGAAGAAGAATTCTAATGAGGCGGGGGAATTTCCCCCGCTTTTTTACTTTTTACAGGAAAGGCAGGAGAAGAAAATGAAAGGAAAACGGGTCTTTCTGCTGGCAGCAGTGCTGGGGATGCTGGCGGCACAGCCGGTGCTTGCGGCGGACTGGCAGAGCGGTAACCCGCTGATTGCCCATGCATTGGGGGAAGTGGACAGTAAAATAGAAACAAATTCAAGAGAAGCCTTTCTCAACGCATGGAGCAATGGGTATCGTGTGGTAGAGGCGGATTTTTCCTATACCTCTGACGGGGTGCTGGTGGTGCGCCATGATTTTGAAAAGGATGGCTCCTATGCGCGTCTGGAGATCCCGACGGATAAGGATCATGTGATGGATTCCCAGACCTTTATGAATACGCCGATCCTCTTTACACAGACGCCGATGCGGGCAGTGGAGCTGCTGTATCTGATGGAAGAGTATCCTGATGTTTATCTGGTGACAGATACAAAACATACAGATATGGAAACAGTGAAAAAGCAGTTTCAGGAGCTGAAGCAGATCGCCCGGAATATGGGGCATCCTGAGGTGCTGGATCGAATTATTCCGCAGATCTATCATGAAGAGATGCTGGGCTGGATAAAGGAGATACACCCCTTTGAAAACTGGATCTACACGCTGTATCTGGTGACAGAACCGGATTATGATAAAATTGCGGCATTTTGTGCAGAAAACGGCGTGGATACTGTGACGCTTCATGTGGACAGGGCGGTCAAGGAGAATGTGGACAAACTGAAAGCAAAGGGGCTGAAGGTATACGCCCATACCACCAACCGTTATCTGACAATGAAAGGTCTTCTGGAGGCAGGGGTGGACGGTATTTATACAGATCGTATCAAGCCCTATGAGCTGCCCTGGATCGGACTGGAAAACAGCAGAAAGCTGGAAGAAAAAACGTACACTCTGGGAGAAAAGGAACTGACCCTTACCACATTGGACATTTTTGGAGAAATCTATGCACCTTTGCGGCAGATGGCGGAGGCAGGCAAGGGATTTTCCGCAGAATATGATATTGCGGCAAAAGAGCTGAAGCTGAGCATAGGCAGAGTATTCCATACCATCGGCAATGAACTGCTGATGGATGACAGCGGCAGACTGATCACAGAGAAAGCGGATTTTAAAGTAATGATCGATGGAAAGCCTGCAGACTTTTCCTGCTTCCTTGTGGATGGGGAGGTTTATGCTCCCGTGGAGAAGATCCTTCCATTGATACAGAGATAAGAAAAAGCCTTGAAATTTTCAGAAAAAATGAAAATTTTGAGGCTTTTTTTGTTGTATTTTGTCGGAATAAGATTTATGATAAAAAATAGTGCTTTGTACAGAATACAGAAAAAAGGAGGCATATCCTTGGAAGAACAACAGAAGGCGCATTTCAGACGCCTCTATTTTAAGGCTTTGACAATCACCCTGGGGATCGGCTTTTTGCTGATGGCACTGGGCTACGGTGTGATTACATCCATGCTGGGCGGGCTGAACCGAGCAGAGCTCGATGAAGGAAATCTGTCTGTCAGCGGGCAGTATGGAGATAACAGGATCATGAATATTGCATTATACGGTGTGGATTCCCGCAATCAGGATTTTGAGGGGCGTTCCGATGCCATCATGATCGCATCCATCAATGGCAGAACAGGAAAGATCAAGCTGATTT
>JAUNCB010000315.1 GCA_030526765.1 Bacillota bacterium | reverse complement strand
CCATAGATTTCTCCCCTTGGCGAGAGGCTTTCCGAACAGGAAACGGAAAAGAGAAGCCCTGTCGGGCATCTCCCTTCCTGCTTTTTCTTATCTCTGCTTATCTCTTTGCTGCCATCAGCATGGTTGCCGCCTCAGCCTTTGTGACTGCATCCCCGGGACGCAGGGTTTCTGTCCGATCAGAAAGGATCTTCCGATCCAGTGCCCAGGCAAATGCCTCCTCTGCTTTTATTTCATCCTGATCGGCAAATGTTTTTTTCCATTCCGTCTCCGCTTCATCCCCCAGATACTGATACAGCAGCTGCACCAGTTCCTCACGGGTCACGATGGTTTCCGCCGCCAGCATATTCTCAGCGATCCCCTTCAGGATGCCGTTCTTTTCTGCCCATGCCGCAGCAGCATAGCAGGATGCATCTGCCGAAAGGTCTTTGAAGGCTGCTTCCCCTGCCGCAGGCTTCCCTGCCAGTGCATACAGTGCCTCCAGCACCTCACCACGGGTCATGGCTTCCTTCGGTGCAAAAATCGTTTCCGATTCTCCCTTCAGGATTCCCTGTGCCGCTGCCGCTGTCACCGCTTCATAAAACCAGTTCTGTTCTGTCACATCCGAGAAGGTCACCTGATTCACCACGGAAGAAACATTGGAGAAGGTTTTGCTTCCCCTTGTCAGATGGAAATCCTCCGTGATCACATCGGAAGAGGACTGAATCCCTCTGGGGCCGCCCACACCGCCCTCGGGAGGCGCAGGCATTTCGCCCCGTTCCATCCGTTCCATGAAATCTTCGGGCATTTTCTCTCCCCTCTGTTCCATTTCCTTCTCTATCGTTTCCATGAAATCCGCAGGCATTTCACCGGGCGCTTCCCCTGCAAAGCCTCTTTTATCCTCCGGGCGGTGCATCCCTTCGGGTCTGCCCATGCCGCCGTGTGCCTTCTGCATGGTTCCGCCATGGTGGAGCTTTGTGCCGCCGCTGTATGCAGTAATCTCCGTATACAGTCCGTCCTTCTGGGTACCTTCGATCTCGCCGCCCAGATATACATGATAGATCCCTTCCTCCAGCTCAGGTGTGCTGAAGGCAATATAAGTATAGCTGTAAGGGAAATCATAGGCAAAGACAGGCACATCCTTTTCATCTGTCACCACCAGCAGATCATCGGTGCTTTCCGCAAACTGCAGCAGCATATACAGCTGCTCGGAAGCATCCTCTATGGGATCATACATATTCCCCGCACCGATAACGATACCGCCGTTGATATAGGAGCCGCAGTCGGAATCGATCCCGCTGTCCATGCTGTAGGGATGGCCAAGGTTGATGACAGTACCGCCGTTGATTTTGATATAGCCGTTGGAATCCAGCCCATCCCCTTCATACTGCGGATCGCTGGTAACAGAGCTGAAAATATAGCCGTCATTGATGGTCACCACCGCAACGCCATCCTCGGAGCCGTTGATGGGATCATCATGGGAGTTTATCTCAATATTGCCTCCGTTAAAGGTCAGGTGCCCGAATTTCACCTCGATCCCTTCATTATCCCCATTGACGATCAGGCTGCCGTTTCCCTCAAAGCCAAGGGAAATATTGGAGGAAATCGCACCGTCATGCTTGATATCCGCTTCTGTCAGCTTTTTGGTATGGGAACCGTTCACCACATTTTCACTGCCTTCCGCCAGAACGATGGTCACACCGTATTCTCCTTCCGCTCCGGGGTCTGCACCGGAATAAACCTGAATGGCCGCCGCTGTTCTGCAGGTGATATCCACACCATCCAGAACCAGACGCACTGCATCTGTTTCCTCCGCTGCCACGGCGATCTGCACATCCGTTCCCTTGCCGCTCAGCACATAGGTCCCTTCCTCTGCGATGGTGATCACTTTATTCTGCAGCTCTTTTAATTCCTCAGGAACATCCTCATGCACCTCATTTTTATACGCCAGATAAACTGCATCTGTTTTC
>JAUNCB010000046.1 GCA_030526765.1 Bacillota bacterium | reverse complement strand
CATCATAGAAAAAGCACCATGGATTTCATTGAAAATGCGGTGCTGCTGTATCATGAGCCCTATGCCTCCTCCACATCGGAGCTGGTAACGGAAATGATCCAGCATATCGGAAAGAAAATAAAACTGAAACCCATCGAAGCAGATGCCCTTCTGGCGGGCATTACGCTGGATACGAAGAACTTTGCTGTGAAAACAGGTGCCATCACCTTTGATGCAGCAGGCTTTCTGCGGCGTAACGGTGCCGACAGTATCCGTGTGCGGATGCTGTTCCAGAATGACATCGAATCCTATAAAGCGAAGGCAGCGGCGGTAAGAGATGCAGAGCTGTATCGGGGCATGGCGATCTCCGCCTGTCCGGCAGACAGGGAAGCATCCACGCTGGTGGCAGCGCAGGCGGCAGACGATCTGATGAATGTGGCGGGGATCAAGGCATCCTTTGTCTGCACGAAGGTCGGGGAAACCATATTTATCAGTGCCCGCAGCTTCGGGGATATCAATGTACAAAGAATCATGGAAAAGCTTGGCGGCGGCGGCCATTATACGGTTTCCGGGGCACAGCTGAAGGGCTGTACACCGGAGGAGGCAATGGCTGAGATCCGCAGAGTGATCGATGAATATTTAGAGGAGGAAACACCATGAAAATGATTTTATTACAGGACGTGAAAAGCGTTGGCAAAAAAGGCGATCTGATCAATGTAAGCGAGGGCTATGCAAAAAATTTCCTGCTGCCCAAAAAACTGGCTGTGGAAGCAACAAAATCCAACCTGAATGATTATGAGCTGAAGCAGAAGGCAGAAACAAAGCGGAAACAGGAAGAACTGGAAAAAGCACAGGAGATCGCAAAGGTTCTGGAAGATAAGGTGGTTACCATTGCGGTAAAGACAGGCGGCAACGGCAAGCTGTTCGGCTCTGTAACCAATAAGGAGGTTGCAGAGGAGATTATCAAGCAGACCAAGCTGGATATTGATAAAAAGAAGGTATCCATCGGTGACCCCATTAAAATGCTGGGAGAAAGAACCGCTGTGATCAAGCTGCATCCCAAGGTGACAGCAGAAGTGAAGATCAAAATCGTAGAGGCATAAGAACCGCAGGAGGCGGATGAACATGGAACAACAGGAAAGACAAAATGAATATCTGCGTGGTGTGCCGCCCCATGATGCAACGGCGGAACAGGCAGTCCTCGGCTCCATGTTTCTGGACAGAGAGGCAGCTTCGCTGGCACTGGAGGTGCTGCGGGGTGCGGATTTTTACCGCCCCGACCATCGGATGGTATTTGAAGCGGCGGAGGATCTGTTCCGCAGCGGTGCGCCGATCGATATCGTTACAGTAAAAAACAAGCTGGAGGAAAAAGGGCAGTTTGAGCAGATCGGCGGGCTGGGCTTTCTGGCGAGCATTTCCGGGGCTGTGGGCAGCTCTGTCAATGTGCGTCATTATGCTTCTATCGTAGAAGAAAAATCCATCCTCAGACAGCTGATCCAGATGTCGGGCAGTATTTCCCAGATGAGCTATGAGGGCAAGGAAAACATCAATGCCATCATGGATCAGGCGGAGAAGGGCATCTTTGATATCATGCAGGGACGCCATTCCGAGGAATTTCATCATGTGCGGGATATTGCCGTTTCTGCCATCGAGAAAATTGAGGATATTTATAACAACAAGGGCAAGCTGACAGGGATCCCCACAGGCTTTACGGATTTTGATACCAAAACGGCGGGACTGCAGAAATCCGATCTGATCCTGCTGGCAGCCCGTCCCTCCATGGGGAAAACGGCCTTTGCGCTGAATATCATTCAGCATGCAGCCCTGCGTGCCAATACGCCTGTGGCGGTATTCTCTCTGGAAATGAGCCGCCATCAGCTGTTTAACCGTATGCTCTGTGCCGAAGCGATGCTGGATGCCCAGAAGCTGCGTACGGGGGAACTGGATGAAGAGGACTGGGGAAAGCTGCTCCGTTCGGTAGGCCCCCTGTCTGAGGCACCTATTTATATTGACGATACCCCCGGCGTGACTCCTATGGAGGTGCGCTCCAAGTGCCGCCGTCTGAAGGTGGAAAAGGGGCTGGGGCTCATTGTCATCGACTATCTGCAGCTGATGAACGGCAATGGCAGAACCGATTCCCGTCAGCAGGAGATCTCTGAAATATCCCGTTCGCTGAAGGCCCTTGCCAGAGAAATGGATGCGCCCGTAATTGCGCTGAGCCAGCTGAGCCGTGCCTGTGAGCAGCGCTCCGACCATCGGCCCATGTTGTCAGACCTGCGTGAATCCGGTGCCATTGAGCAGGATGCGGACGTGGTTTGCTTCCTGTATCGAGATGAGTATTATTTCCCCGATACGGAAAAGAAAAACATGGCAGAGCTGATCATCGCAAAGCAGAGAAATGGCCCGACCGGAACGGTAGAACTGACATGGATGGGACAGCATACGAGATTTGGCAGTGCCCCTCGGATGATATAAGAAAAACAGAGAAAATAAGAAGAGAAAACAAGAAAGGAGAGGATCCGAATGATCGGATGCTCTCCTTTTTGTATGCCTGTATGCTTCTTGTGCTCCTTTGCTGCAGCAAAAAAATGTCTGAAAGATCAGCCTTCCAGCTGGGAGGTGCAGTGACCGCATCTGGTTGCTTCGATGGGAATCTCCATTTTGCAGAAGGGACATTCTTTTGTTGTAGGTGCTTCTTCGGGTGCGGGTGCTTCGGGTTTTTTCAGTTTCATCAGAACCTTCAGGGCAAAGAAGATCACGAATGCCATGATGATGAAATCCAGCACCTGTGTAATAAAGGCACCGTATGCAATGGTGGCGGTGGCAGCCTTTGCATCCTCCAGGGTTGCGTAGGTGTTGCCGTCCAGGGGGATAAACATCTGCGTAAAGTCTGTGCCGCCGGTGATTTTACCGATCACAGGCATAACCAGATCGTTTACAAAGGATGTTACGATTTTACCGAAGGCACCGCCGATGATAACGCCAACGGCCATGTCTACCACATTGCCTTTTACTGCAAATTGTTTGAATTCCTGCATTGTATCTTTAAAAGCCATAAAACAACGCCTCCTCTGTATTTTCATGATATCTTGTCACTTTTTTCTTAAGTATAACAAAAAAGCGGTAACTGTCCAATAGAAAGTGAAAAACTTTTCGCAAATTTGGGAAAGACTGTTGACTGAAAATTTTGTAGGGAATATACTGAAAGAGTTAATGGAATGTAAAAAATGAAACAGAAGGATGAGGTGAACCGGAATGGACGGCAGTCATAATAAGGAAAGTATTCCCCTAGAGCCTGAGGGAAGCCGACGATTGAACAAACAGAATGCCGTGCAGCCGGGACAGTCTTTTTTCGATGATAGAGGCTGACTCTTTGTCCCTATGCCTTTTTTGGATAAACTGCACGGATTTTTTGAGAAAAAGAAATCAAAAAAAGACGTGCTTTTTTATTTGAAATGAGGTGAAAGATCATGGATGAAGAAATGCAGATCCTGTTCGATAATTATACAGCTCTGATGGAAAGCGGACAATATATGCAGCTGAAGCAGGAGCTGAATGAGGAGCAGCCTGCCAATATCGCGGAATATTTCGAGGAATTGTCCGATGATAGGCAGCTGTTCATTTTCCGTCTGCTGACCAAGGATGTGGCGGCAGAGGTATTCTCCTTTATGGATAACGATACCCAGGAGCATATCGTGCAGTCCATTACGGACCGAGAGGTGCGCAATATCGTAGATGAGATGTTTTTGGATGATACCATTGACTTTCTGGAGGAGGCACCTGCCAATCTGGTAAAGAAGGTGCTGCGCAACACAGATGCGGAAACCAGACAGCTCATCAACCGTTTTCTGAATTATCCCGAAAATTCTGCAGGCAGCCTGATGACCATTGAGTTTGTGCGCCTGCGTGCCAATATGACCGTAGCCTATGCCCTCTCTGAGATCAAAAAGGTAGGGATGGATAAGGAAACCATCTATACCTGTTATGTCATTGATGCTCAGAGAAAGCTGATCGGCGTTGTGCCCCTGAGAACCCTCATCTGTGCCGATGATGATTCCACCGTTGGCGATCTGATGCAGGATGACGTTCTGGCGGTGAATACGCTGGATGACCAGGAGGAAGTTGCGAATATCTTTAAGAAATATAACTGGATGGCTCTGCCTGTGACCGATCGGGAAGGCAGAATGGTAGGCATCATCACTGTCGATGACATCGTGGACGTTATCGAACAGGAAACCACAGAAGATATGGAACTGATGAATGCTGTCCTGCCCTCCGATGATGAATATCTGAAAATGGGCGTTATCGCCCTGTCCAAAAACCGTATTCCCTGGTTGTGCGTACTGATGATTTCCGGTACCCTCAGTGCTTTCGTGATTCGGATGTATCAGGATCTTCTGGATTCTGTGGTGGTGCTTTCCAGTTTTATGACCATCATCACAGGTACCGGCGGTAATGCCGGCTCACAGGCATCGGCTATGATCATTCGTGGTCTTGCGCTGGGTGAGATCCAGATCAGAGATACCTTTAAGGTTGTGCTGAAGGAACTGCGGGTGGGCTTGATCTGTGGTCTCTTGCTGGCGGCTATCAATATGCTGCGGATGACCTTCTTTGACAGCGGAACCTCTTTTGTGGTGGATCTGACGGTATCCATCAGCATGGGGGCTGCCGTTGTGCTGGCAAAAACACTTGGGTGTACCCTGCCTATCCTTGCTAAAGCGGTAAAGCTTGACCCTGCGATGATGGCGGGGCCGCTGATTTCCACAGTGGTGGATGCCATTGCCCTTGTGGTGTATTTCAGCATTGCATCGGCACTGATCCTGTAACAGAATAGAGCGAATTAGAAAAGGCGTGTTTACGCCTTTTTCTTTTGGTATAAATCCGCAGAGCGGGAGAGATACTATTTCCAAAATCGGAAAAAGGAGATGGAAATGTGGATCTGTTATGGGGTGTACAGCTTTTATTCTTCGGCATGGGAGCATGGTATTTTTATCGGAGCAGCCGAAAGAAAAAAGGAGAAGGGCTGAATTTTGAGGATAATATGGTGGAAATGGATCGGCTGCAGATGATGCGGGAGGAGGGCCTGACCCTTCCCCTTTCGGAGCAGACCCGCCCCCAAAGGCTGGAGGAGATCATCGGGCAGGAAAAGGCGATCCGTGCCCTGCGGGCGGCATTGTGCGGACCGAATCCCCAGCATATCCTGATCTACGGGCCGCCGGGAGTGGGAAAAACAGCGGCGGCAAGGCTGATACTGGAGGAAGCAAAGGGAAGGGAGGATTCTCCCTTTCGGCAGAAGGCAAAATTTGTGGAGATCGATGCAACCACCCTGCAGTTTGATGAGCGCAATATTGCGGATCCGCTGCTGGGCTCTGTCCATGATCCCATTTATCAAGGGGCGGGTGCCTTCGGGCAGGCGGGGATCCCCAGACCACGACCCGGGGCTGTCTGCGAAGCCCATGGGGGCGTGCTGTTCCTTGATGAGATCGGGGAGCTGCATCCCATTCAGATGAATCGGCTGCTGAAGGTGCTGGAGGACAGGGTGGCACGGTTTCAGAGCAGCTACTACAGTCGGGGAAATAAAGCCATCCCGCCTTATATCCACGAAATCTTTAAAAACGGAATACCTGCGGATTTTCGCCTCATCGGTGCAACCACCCGCAGTCCCCATGAGATCCCCGAAGCCCTGCGTTCCCGCTGCACGGAGATATTTTTTGATCGACTGGACAGAGGCTCCATGGAAAAGATCGCAGAAAACAGTCTGCGGCGGGCAGGTCTGGATTATGAAACAGGGCTGTGCAGCAAGATCGCTTCCTATGCCAACGGAGGCAGGGATGCGGTGAATCTGGTACAGTCGCTGACCTCTCTGGCACGGATGGAGGGAAAGACCTGTGTGACTGCGGCGGATCTGGACTGGGCGGCAGAGGCAGGCAGATACGAACCAGTGCCGCAGCAGAAAATTCCCGAAAAGCCCTGTGTCGGTGTGGTCAACGGACTGGGGGTACAGGCAGGAGGGGGCGTGCTTCTGCCGGTGGAGGCAGTGGTACAGAAGGGAAAAAGTGGACTGACTGTAACAGGCATCGTAGAGGAGGAGGAGATCAAGGGCAGACAGGGCTGCAGCCGCAGAAAGAGCAATGCACGCTCGGCGGCGGAGAATGTACTGACTCTGATGGAGCAGTATGGCTTTTCGGAAAAGGAGTATGCGGTGCATCTGAATTTTCCGGGAGGGGTTCCTGTAGACGGGCCTTCGGCAGGGGTAGCGATGTTTCTTGCGGTATATTCTGCCTTTACAGAAATGCCCATATCCAATGAGATCGCCCTGACGGGAGAAATCGGTATTCACGGACAGATTTTGCCCGTGGGAGGTGTGGAGGAAAAGCTGGAGGCGGCACGGGAGGCAGGGGCGGTCTGTGCCTATATTCCGCGGGGGAACTGGAAGACGGCCTATGAAGAAATGAAAATACAGGTGGTTCCTGTGGCTACGGTGCAGGAGCTTTTGGAGCATATTTTTCTGCCGGAGAGCCTGCTGGAAGCAAGAAAGCTGCTGGCGGAAAAGGAGATCGGATAAAAGCGGGAGCATTTCACCGAAAAAGGGCGGAATGCTCTCTTTTTTCGGGATTTGAAGCCTATCCTTCATTGACCAAATCATAGATTTATAGTATACTATATAGTCAAAGCGAAGATTCGCTGTTCTTTGTATGCAAAAAATGAAATGGATATATATTGAGGTGAATATTTATGGAGAAAAAACAACCGATCATTGTGCCGATGGTTGCCCTGCGGGGATTGACCATATTTCCGGGCATGGCGATCAGCTTCCCTGCCGGCAGACAGAAATCGCTGGATGCGCTGCAGGCTGCGGAGGAAAACGGCAGAGAGGTTTTTCTGGTGACTCAGATCGATCCCTCTACACCGGATCCCGGTATCAATGATGTTTATGAGATCGGTGTGCTGGCAGAGGTGAAGCAGGTGCTGCGTCTGCCCGGCAACATGAATCATGTGATCGTGGAAGGCCGTCAGAGAGGCAGACTGCATCATATTCATGTGAAAAACTGCGATTATGCGGAGATCACACTGATCCCACAGGATTTTAATGAGGAGCCGGAGGAATTCGTGCAGGCACTCATGAAGATCGCCGTGGAGGAATATGAGGAATATCTGAAGCTGGCGCCGAATACGGCTGCCATGGATCTGATGGGGAATGTGCTTTCCGCAAGAAAACCGGGACAGCTTTCCGATGTGATCGTATCGGGTCTGGAGCTGCCCTTCAACCGCAAGCAGGATTTTCTGGAAAGACTGAATCCCATTGAGCGTCTGGAGGAAGTGATCCTGCTGATGCAGGCGGAAAGACGGATACTGGACATCAAAAAAGAAATCGAAGAAAAAACCAAGGAAAAGATCGATCAGGGACAGAGGGAATATTTCCTCAGAGAAGAACTGAAGGTCATTCAGGAGGAGCTGGGGGATAAGGACGGTATTGGTGCCGATGCGGCAAAATACCGCAGCCAGCTGGCGGAAAAGAACCC
>JAUNCB010000314.1 GCA_030526765.1 Bacillota bacterium | reverse complement strand
GGTAATTTATTTTCGATATGTTCCCTATACTGGATCTTGCCATCTTCCTTCATATAAGGCTCTTTTACAACTGTCGGCTGTGCATACTGATGATACCACTTAGAACCATCGACAGCCGTTACTGTTTTATAATCTCCCTGTGTTGGAGGCATATATTTATCTGTAGAATACATGGCAAAATTCACGCTGCCGCCCAATTCTTGAGAGGTTTCTGTCCCCATGATGCGTCCCCCGCCGATCTCTACATGAGTAAATTCTGCGGTAGGATCAACAGCAGGGCTATAATACGAACCACTTTCCATGCCGTTCTCCCCACTTTGACGAGGGGGTGCCTGATGGTCTGGGAAAGGGGTCACGGAACCATCAGGCTGTTCTGTTCCTATATCGAAGAGTTCCATGCCGATATTCTGCTGATATTCAGCCAATACCTGTTCCACAGATGTCTGCATCCCTTCAAAGGAACGATCGGAAAGTGTACTTGTATCCTGATTATCAAAAACATGATTCATCGCAGACTCAGAACTTTTTTCCATGCCTGCTGTGTTAGTTTCTTTCTGGCAATTTGCTCGATCAATGCCCATATAGGACTGAAATGCCTGTACCGCATCATTTCCCTTGATGGAGCCGGTGCGGCTCATATCGCCTTTTGCCACCTGACTGATGACATTAGTTGAAAATCCCCCGCCATTTTTAATCGAAGAATTATAAACAGATCTCGCAATATTCGATGCAATGCTATCACTTTTCCCTGTGATATTGCTGATGGCATTCTGGTTGAACTGTCTTCCGACTACACCGGCCAGACCGCCCTGCAGGATCGTCTCACTGCTGGAGCTATGATAACTGTCTTGGGAAGAACCTCCGCTGCCACCGCTGATCGTCTTTCCTGCCGCCCCTATCGCTTTCATCGCAATAGCCGCTTCTCCCAGCATGGAACTGCCCGTCCTCCCTACATTTACCCCCAGCATCTGCAGAAAGTTGTCTATCTTCTGCGAGATCTTCAGAAAGCCAATGGCACAAAGGAACCAGATCAGGAAATTACCATTCTCCAAAGAAAGAGGATTCGCAATAAAATTAGCAAACATAGAGGTAAAAGTCCTTAAGCACCAGACATTCATCAATATCATAAAAACCTGCCCGCCCAGCATCCTGCACCAGCTGC
This sequence comes from Bacillota bacterium, assembly GCA_030526765.1. GTDB lineage: Bacteria > Bacillota > Clostridia > Lachnospirales > Anaerotignaceae > Anaerotignum_A. The sequence goes on along the minus strand of JAUNCB010000314.1, from coordinate 813 downwards.
GGAAGATATTTATGGTGTTCATGGAACCGCCCATGGAAAAAGCCATCGGTGCCGTATAGACCAGTACCCCCAACAGCACATATCTCTCTGCTGCCTCAAACAATAATTTCAGATAATTCCACGCCAGCATCACCAGAAGGATCAGTGCGATGAGTGCTATCGATCCGTTCAATGTCACCCCAAGGATCGTCAGCAGCACTGAATTAAAATCGGCAAAATTTATAGGCGGAAGCTCCTCTGTCATCATCCAGCCAAAAGGGGTTCCGCCTATTTTCAGTACAATATTTAAAATCTCATCCGCAAACAATGCCAGAAACAAAAAAAGCAGCGTTCTTGCTGTTAAACTGACCGGATTCTCCGCTTCTCCGCTGTTCATGATCCCAAAATTCCGAAGAAGCTGGAAGATCAGATTCAGCATCAGAAGTCCTACTGCCAGTGCCACAATAACACTGTAAAAAGTCTCCGCCGCCGGGAAATACCTGAGGAATGTTTCCATGTCACATCCCAAAGCTCCCAGTACAGAGGTATTTATCATATCCAGAATGTTCATCACCTGCTCGGCGATCCATTCCACGATACCGTCAAGAATGCCCAATATCTCCCCTCCTTCTTCTAAAAAAAGAACTCCTCTCAAATAATTGAAAGGAATTCTTATTATTGAATCTGTTCAGTAACTTGGATTTTATTGATTTAGTTTTCTTTTAATGACCAATGTACATATGCCCACTGTCGTTTTGTTGTATCAACCGTATTATTACCTATAGGAGTACCGCACTCTTGGTATAAATAGAAGTCACAGAAACTATCCTTTTC
>JAUNCB010000313.1 GCA_030526765.1 Bacillota bacterium | reverse complement strand
GACTTATTTGTAAATTATTGGAATTTCATGCAAATTCTTCTTTCTTAGGATGAATCATCCAGAAACTTGTCCGCATTACTATGAGAGGGATAGCCGGATACAGCGGAAAGAAGGCAATTATTTTATTTTTTCACATTACACGCATGATATTCCCTGTTTACACACAGTCCGAGGAAACGGCTGTTTCCTTAAACGAAATGATTTTTCATTTGTAAAGGAGGAATACATATGTCTACAACTGAAAATCGTGCCGAGTTTGGTTCCACCTTAGGGTTCATCCTTTCTGCAGCAGGCTCTGCAGTAGGTCTGGGTAACATCTGGAAATTCCCCGGCAAAGCGTATGCTTGCGGCGGCGGTGCTTTCCTGATCATTTACCTGATCATCGTTGCTGTTGTTGGTACATCCGTAATGATGGCTGAATTCACAATCGGCCGTAAAACACACAAAAACGCAGTTGGTGCTATCCGTGAACTGAATGCAAAATGGTCCTGGGTTGGCGGTCTGGGTATCCTGACCGGTTTCATCATCCTGTGCTACTACTGCCAGGTTGGTGGCTGGGCAATGTACTACATTGTTGGCTACATCACAGACGTACAGACTGTATGGGCTGATCCCATGGCTTATTTCCTGGGCATGCTGGGTGCCAATGGCTTCCCTCTGGCTGCTCTGATCTGGGGTCTGGTATTCCTGTTCCTGACAGCATTCATCATCAGCCACGGTACAGCCGGCATCGAAAAAATGTCCACCATTCTGATGCCTATCCTGTTTATCCTGCTGATTGGTCTGATGATTCGTGCATGTACACTGCCCGGTGCTGACGAAGGTCTGGGCTACATGCTGCATGTAGACTTCTCTACAATCAACACAACAGCTATTCTGACAGCTCTGGGTCAGGCGTTCTTCTCCCTGTCCCTTGGTATGGGCGTTATGATCACATACGCCTCCTACCTGTCCAGCGATGACAATCTGGTTTCCAACACAGCGATCGTATGTACTCTGGATACACTGGTTGCGCTGTTTGCAGGCTTCATGATCATCCCTGCCGTATTCGCTACAGGTATCGCTCCCGGTATGGGCGGCGGCTTCGCTTTCGCTACACTGGCAGGCGTATTTATGGCAATCCCCGGCGGTCAGTTCGTTGGTATGCTGTTCTATTTCCTGCTGTTCTTCGCAGCAATCACATCCTCCACTTCCATTCTGGAAGGTACTGTTTCCTTCCTGGTTGAAGAAAAGGGTATGGAAAGAAAGAAAACTCTGGTTATGGTATCCATCGTTCTGTACATCGTAGGTGTTCTGTACACACTGTCTCAGGCTTACATGAACATCCCCGGTTACTGGATCTCCATCAACGGCATCGAAGTTACCATCTTCGGTAATATGCTGGAATACCTGACAGACAGACTGCTGCTGCCTCTGGGTGCATTCCTGACAACATTCTTCGTAGGCTGGATCTGGGGTACCAATAACTCCATCGATGAAGCAACCGGTTATGGCAGAAATAAATTCGCTCTGGCAAAACCTTATGCATTTATCGTAAAATACATCGACCCTATTGCGATCGGTGCAATCATCATTGCAGGTATGGTATTTGGTATGTCCATTTCCTGATACCCTCTGCAAAAAACTTTAACCCAAGACCCCCAATCATTTTTATGAAGGTTTTCACAAAAAGGCCGGAAGGAATCTCCTTCCGGTCTTCCCTTTTTTCTTCGATTTTCTTTCTCAGCTGCTCTCCTTCCGCTTCGTCAAAATAGCCCGAAAACTCCATCGCTTTCTCCATTTTTTATTCATTCCATACAATACATTATGAAAAAATCAAAAAGGCGTTAAGAGAAGCCTCATGTAATCTTAACAGCATCTTTATAGATATTTGCATTGTTTTAATATATTCTAACAATAGACTTATTTGTAAATTATTGGAATTTCATGCAAATTCTTCTTTCTTAGGATGAAACATCCAGAAGCTTGTCCGCATTACTATGGGAGGGATAGCCGGATACAGCAGAAAGAAGGC
>JAUNCB010000312.1 GCA_030526765.1 Bacillota bacterium | reverse complement strand
AAAGGGGGCGGCCTGTGCTATCATAGAAAGGATAAAATGCAAAAGAACAGGCAAAAGGAGATTATTATGTTAACAAGCAAACAGAGAGCCTTCCTCCGTGGGATGGCAAACGGCATTGACGCAATTTTTCAGGTGGGCAAAAACGGTGTGACCCCTGAATTGAGAGATACGGTGCATAACGCACTGGAGGCAAGAGAGCTGGTGAAGATCAGCGTGCTGGACAACAATATGCTGGGCGCAAGAGAAGCGGCGGAAATGCTGGCAGGTAGAACAAATTCCGAGGTGGTGCAGGTCATCGGCAATAAATTTGTGCTGTACCGTGCGGCGAAAAAGCCCATCATCGAGCTGCCTCAGGCAAAGAAGCAGGGCTGAGCATAGAAGAAAGAATTTTTTGAAAGCAAAGGAGGCGGGAATATGGCAAATCTTTTTGATTATCTGCTCTGGCGGGGCGATCTGACCTTAGACCAGTCCCCCTTCAATGATGTGGACTCTCTGGCATTATCCGCCGTGAGCTATGTATTCTTTGAGGGCATCGTGCCCGAAGCATGGAATACACCCCTTTCCTTCGGGCGGGCGGCGGAGCTGTATTTCCAGAGACCAAAGGAAAAGCAGCTTGCCCGTGCGGAGGAGGACATCCGCCTCTTTCGGGAGATGGCAGCCTGCCGCCGCTATAAGCGGATGGGGCTGTGCGGCTATGTGAGCAGGCTGGATAAGGAAGCGGAAAAGCAGTTCTCCGCCCTGACCCTTCTTCTGGAGGACGGTACGGCCTATATTGCCTTTCGGGGCACCGACCGCTCCATCGTGGGGTGGAAGGAGGACTTTAACATGAGCTTTCGGGATACGGTGCCTGCTCAGGTGGAGGCGGCGGCCTATCTGGAGGCGGCGGCAAAGGCACTGGGCGGCGTAAGGCTGCGGGTGGGCGGCCACTCCAAGGGGGGAAACCTTGCCGTTTATGCAGCGGCCATGGCACCCAAGGCGGTGCAGGATATCCTCCTTTCCGTGGATAACCATGACGGCCCCGGCTTTCACGAAACCATGCTTGCGCGGGCTGGCTACCAGTCTATTTTACCCCGTGTGCAGACCTTTCTCCCCCAGTCCTCGGTGATCGGGATGCTGCTGGAGCATGAGGAGGCCTATACGGTGGTGAAAAGCACGGAAACAGGCGTCATGCAGCACGACCCCTACAGCTGGGAGGTGCAGGGCCCCGATTTTATCCGTATGGAGGGGCTTACGGAGCAGAGCCGCTTTCTGGACAAGACCCTCAAGCGCTGGCTCAATGAGGTGGGCGAAAACCAGAGGGAGCTTTTTGTGGATGCCGTGTATGCCGCTGTGACAGAGGGGCAGAAAAACGGGGAGGAGCTTTCCCCCAGAATGGTGATCGGTGCCATTCAGGCTCTGAAGGATGAGGATGCGGCAACGAAAACGGTGATCGGAAACAGCGTGAAGCAGCTTTTGCAGGCTGCGGCGGAAACAGCGGCGGAATATGCTGCCGCACTGCCGAAGAAGGGCAGAAGGGAATGAGAAGCATGCGGAATGAAATTGCGAATTTTAAGGACTGCAAGAGTATCGCCATCATGGGCGGTACCTTTGACCCCATACATAACGGGCATCTGGTGACGGCGGAGGCGGTGCGCCACAGATTCAATGTGGATCGGGTGGTTTTCATGCCTGCGGGGCAGCCTGCCCATAAAACCAACAAGCGGGTGACCCACAACGAGCACCGCTATCTGATGACGGTGCTTGCCACCATGCGAAACGAAAACTTTGAGGTGTCCCGTATCGAGATCGACCGACCCGGGCTCACCTATACCATTGATACCATTGAGGCACTGAAGAAAATGTGCCGTACGGATGTGCGCCTCTACTTCATTACAGGGGCCGATGCCATCCATCAGATCATGACATGGAAGGAGCCCGAGCGCCTCCTTGCCATGTGCGACTTTGTGGCGGTGACCCGTCCCGGCTACGACCGTGCCAAGCTGTTTGAGGATATTGGCGAGATTCGGGAGAAATAC
>JAUNCB010000045.1 GCA_030526765.1 Bacillota bacterium | reverse complement strand
GAAAATTTTAAGCGCATCCAGAAACGAGCTGTATCTTTCCATGCGTTTTCTGGACCTTGCCCTCAGCGGCTTGAAATATGAAATGAACCTGAGCTCCATGTACATCGGTACAGACGGAGAGAAGATATTGTTCAACCCCCGTTATCTGGTGCAGCGGTATCTTTCCGACCGTGTGCTGGTGAACCGTGCGTATCTGCATATGATCGTCCATTGCCTGTTCCGCCATCCCTTCCATCTGAAGGGGCGGGAGGAAGAACTCTGGCACCTTGCCTGTGATATTGCGGCGGAATCCGTGGTGGATAGCCTGCCTGTGAAATCGGTGCAGCTGGTGGTATCGGACCTGCGGAACGAAACCTATGATATGCTCCGTCGGGAGCTGAAGGTGCTTTCTGCCGAGGGGATCTATCGTGTGCTGCAGGAGAAGCAGCTTTCGGTACAGGAATTCGGCAGGCTGCAGCTGGCCTTCTGGGTGGATGACCATGTGTTCTGGGAGCATAATAAAGACGATAATGAGGAAGAGAACGAGGATAATCAGCAGGAGAAGAATCAGGATCAGGAGCAGCAGAACGAGCAGAACGAGGATGAAAAAAGACTGGAGCAGAAATGGACAGAGATCGGGGAAAAGACCGAAACCAATCTGGAGACTTTCTCTAAGGATATGGGCGAGGAGGCAGGAACCCTGCTGCAATATCTGAAAATAGAGAATCGGGAACGGTATGATTATCGGCAGTTTCTGCAGAAATTTGTAACGCTGAAGGAAGATATGCGGGTGGACGACGATGCCTTCGATTTTATCTTCTACACCTACGGCCTGCAGCTATATGGGAACCTGCCGCTGATCGAAGCGCTGGAGTATAAAGAGGTCAAAAAGGTAGAGGAGCTGGTCATTGCCATCGATACCTCTGAATCCTGCGAAGGGGAAACGGTGAAACGGTTTCTGGAGGAGACCTATGCCATCCTTTCCAGCAGCGAAAGCTTTTTCCATAAGGTGAATATCCATATCATCCAGTGCGATGCACAGGTACAGTTGGATAAAAAGATCACCTCGGCGGAGGAACTGGCATTGTTTATGGAGGAATTTGAACTGCGGGGCAGCGGCGGTACGGATTTTCGGCCGGTGTTCCAATATGTGGACAGGCTGATCGAGGAGAAAGCCTTCCAGAACCTGAAGGGGCTTCTGTATTTTACCGACGGCTACGGCACCTTCCCCAGACGCAGACCGACGTATGATACAGCCTTTCTTTTCTATCATGAGGATTATATGGATGTGAATGTGCCGCCCTGGGCGATGAAACTGATACTTGGTAAAGATGATTTTTCTCTTGGGACGCCGTCCCAAACCCTGACAGGGGAATGATTCCCCTGTACCCCCATTTGCAAAACCATATATGGTTTTGCGGTATCGGGTCGAGGGGATGATCCCCTCGTGGGGGAGTTGGGGGCAAAGCCCCCAAGGTCTGAAGGAGGATATTATGGATATAAAAAGAGCGAAAGCGGAGATCAAAAATGCCATACAGGCATATTTAGCAAAGGATGAATTCGGCGAATACCGTATCCCTGCGGTACGCCAGCGCCCCGTGCTTCTGATGGGGGCACCGGGCATCGGGAAAACAGCGGTTATGGAGCAGGTGGCACGGGAATGCGGTGTTGCACTGGTTTCCTATTCCATCACCCACCATACCAGACAGTCTGCCATTGGCCTGCCCTTCATCAGCAAAAAGCAATACGGCGGGCAGGAATATACCGTAACAGAATATACCATGAGCGAGATCATCGCCTCTGTTTACGATAAAATGGAACAAACGGGTCTGAAGGAGGGCATCCTCTTCATCGACGAGATCAACTGCGCATCGGAGACACTGGCACCTGCAATGCTGCAGTTTCTGCAGGCAAAAACCTTCGGTGCCCATAAGGTGCCCGATGGCTGGCTGATCGCTGCAGCGGGCAACCCGCCGGAATATAATAAAAGCGTGCGGGAATTCGACGTGGTGACCCTCGACCGTGTTAAGAAGATCGATGTGGAGCCGGATTTCACCGTATGGAAGGAATACGCCTATCAGCAGGGCATCCATGGCGCCATTCTCTCTTATCTGGAAATTCGGAAGAATCATTTTTATGCCATGGAAACCACGGTGGACGGCAAACGCTTTGTGACCGCCCGTGGCTGGGAGGATCTTTCCACGATCCTGAAGGTCTATGAGGAAATGCATCTGCCCGTGAACGAGGGGCTGGTTTATCAGTATCTGCAGCATCGGAAAATTGCCAAGGATTTTGCCAATTATCTTGACCTGTATCAGAAATATCGGACAGATTATCGGGTGGACGATATCCTTCGGGGAAATTATACGGCACAGGCAATGCATAAATTGCAGGAGGCACCCTTTGATGAACGGCTGAGTGTGATGGGGCTTTTGCTGAGCCGCCTTTCCGAAGCATTCCAGAAGGCATATGAAGCGGATCTGATGGTAACAGGACTGCATACCGCACTGCTGGAGCTGAAGGAACGCTTCCAGAGCCCTTACTGCAGGGAAACCCCTTGGGAAACGCTTTTTGCTGCCCTGATCGAGGAGCAGGAAACAGCATTTGCACGGGAAAGAAAGGCAGGACTGCTGGAAAAAACAGCGGAACGTGCCCGCAGAAAGGAACTGGAGCGTCTGCATTTCTTCCTGACCGAAACAAAAAAAGCAGGCTGTCGGGAAAAGGATGCCGCCTTTGCAGAGGTGAAAACACTGTTTGCGGCAGAGGCCGCACAACGGGAGGATGCCATTGAGGATGCATCCGCACTGCTGGATCATGCCTTTGCATTTCTGGAGGAAACCTTCGGCGCAGGACAGGAAATGGTCATCTTTATCACGGAACTGACCACCAATTTCTACAGTGTAAAATTCATCAGCGAAAATGGCTGTGAAAAATATTATCAGGATAATACAGAGCTGCTGTTTGATGAAAAGCAGAAAACGATCCTGCAGGATATTGCGCAGGCAAAAACAGAGCTGGATCTGTTATTCTGAGGAAAAGGAAACAGACAGGGCATTGGAGAGATCCAATGCCCTTTTTTCGTTCTGCTAAGGATGCCTTCCTCATAGAATGAAAGGAGGAAGGAGGGGGCGCCGATGGGTAGGAAGGACAGGGCATGGAGAGGGATCTGGCTGAATATGGTCGCTTTAGGGGTTTTCCTGCTGGCATTGCCCCTGTTTTTTCGTATGGGCGGCGGTATTTTTGCCGTTGGGGAGATGCTGCCGGGACAAGCTGCCGCAGTTGCATTTTTCCCGATTCCGACAGAGGAGGAGACAAAGCCTCTGATCGACTCTGACGGAGTGGAGTTTACTCAGAAGCAGGCGATCTCCGCCGGCGGCAGACCCTTATGGGTAACGGAGGAGGAACTGGGGCGGATGCAGGAGGCGGACTACCTGCGGCGCAATTATTATATTGTGGACAGCCGCACGGCGCTTTTGTCGGAGGATGTGGATGTGCCTGAAGCACTGGGGCTGGATCTGACCATTCCTCCTTCTCAGACGGAACCGAAGATATTGATCTTTCATACCCATGCCCATGAGGGCTATGCCGACAGTGATATGTCCAAGGGGCTATCCGAAGGCATCTGGGGTGTGGGGGAGGAGCTGAAGCGGATCCTGGAGGAGGAGTACGGCATTGCTGTCCTCCATGACGACGGGCAGTATGATATGGTGAACGGGAAGGGACAGACCACAGGTGCCTATGAGCGGATGGAGCCGCCCATTCGGGCACTGCTGGAAAAATATCCGTCCATAGAGGTTTGTATCGATCTCCATCGGGACGGTGTACCGGAGGGGACACGGCTGGTGGCGGAGGTGGATGGGGAGCTGTGCGCCCAGGTCATGTTTTTCAACGGGCTCTGCAGACTGAATAAAAACGGCACACCGCAGCCCATCGCAGGGCTGGAGAATCCCTATCTGAAGGAGAATCTTGCCTTCAGCCTCCAGATGAAGACGGCGGCCGATGCCCTGTATCCCTCCTTTGCCCGAAAGATCTATCTGAACGCCTATCGCTTTAGTCTGCATATGCTGCCCCGCTCAACGCTGATCGAGGTGGGGGCCCAGACCAATACAAAGGCAGAGGCAAGGAAAGCCATGCAGCCGCTGGCGGAAATTCTTGCAAAAACCCTTCTGGAGGGATAAAGACGGGAGCATCTGCCATATTAAGGGCATGAAGAAAAATTTTTTGATCTTTGGTGTGATGGGCTGGTGCGCGGAGATCCTGTATACAGGGATCTGCTCCCTGCTGGCAGGGGATGAAACCCTTGTGGCAAAAACCTATTTATGGATGTTTCCCATTTACGGGCTGGCAGGGCTGGTTTCTCCGCTTTTTCTGCTGTTACGGCGGTTTTGTCCCTGCTGGCAGCGGATGGGAGTCTATATCCTTGCCATTTTTACGGTGGAATATTGCTCTGGCTGGCTGCTGCGGCTGCTGACAGGAGCCTGTCCGTGGGATTACGGTGGTGGCTTCCTTTCTGTGGGCGGGTTGATCCGTCTGGATTATGCGCCCCTGTGGGCAGGGCTGGGCCTGTTTTTTGAGACGATATCTGTTTTTCTGGCACAGGGAGAGGTGGAAAGATAGGATTGCAGTTCCTGGCGATTTGCGTTAGAATGAAAGAAAAAGCTAACGGATTGTATCATAAGGAGAATCGCCATGGAAAAACTGAAACAGAATATCATCTTATTTGATCTGGATGGCACATTGACCGACTCTGCGGAGGGGGTTATCCGTGCCTGTCAATATATGCAGGAAAAAATGGGGCTTCCCGTGTGGGAAACAAAGGATCTGCATTTTATCGTAGGGCCTCCGCTAATGCGTACCTTTAAAGAGGATTTCGGCATGGATGCGGAAACAGCGGAAAAGGCACTGACCACCTACAGAGAATACTATACGACCATCGGTCTGTTTGAAAACAAGGTGTATCCCGGTATCGTGGAGATGCTGGAAAACCTGCAGCAGAAGGGGAAACGCATGGCGGTGGCAACCTCCAAAAAGGAATCTCTGGCGGTGACGATCTTAAACCATTTTGATATTGCAAAATATTTTGAGGTGATCGGCGGTGATGCCAGAGAGCTGGGCAGAGATACCAAGGCGAAGGTCATTGATTATGTGCTGGAAACCATGCAGGCAGAGAAAGCCGATGTGATCATGGTGGGCGACAGAAAGTTTGATATTGAAGGTGCCCATGCGTTAGGGATCCCCTGTATCGCTGTGGAGTTCGGCTACGGTGACAGAGCGGAGTTTGAGGAATACCATGCAGACTATATTGCTGCTACGGCAGAGGATGTGGCGGAGCTGTTCTGATTCTGCTTTCTGACAGGGAAAAAAGAACCGAAAACAGACAAATATCTTTGGAAATGAGGACAGGGCGTTGATTTTCAACGCCTTTTTATTATAATGAAAGGTAAAAAAGAGGAAAGCCGGTGGAAGTATGACGGAAGTAGTAGCGGCATTGATTTGGGAGGGCGAGCGTTTTCTTGCCTGCCAGCGCCCTGCCCATAAAGCAAGAGGGCTTTTGTGGGAATTTGTAGGCGGCAAGGTGGAAGAAGGAGAAACAAAGGCGGAGGCCCTGATTCGGGAATGTCGGGAGGAGCTGGATGTGACCATTACAGTGGGGGATATTTTTATGGAGGTGACCCATGAATACCCCGATCTGACGGTGCATCTGACTTTGTTCCATGCAAGCATTGCATCGGGAGAGCCCAAAAAACTGGAGCATAATGATATCCGCTGGATCACTGTAGAGGAGATCGATCAGCTTGCCTTCTGCCCTGCGGATACGGATATTCTGAAAAGACTGAAGCAGAAATGAGGGGAGCCTATGTTTCAAAATAAAGTGGTCGTGGTAACAGGCGGGGTAAAGGGCATCGGCAGATGCATCTGTGAGGAATTTGAAAAGGCAGGTGCCAGAGTCTGCATCATCGATATTCTGGAAAACCCGTATTTTGTGGGGGATATTGCCAGTGAGGAAACACTGGAGCGCTTTGCGGATCAGGTCATTGGCGAATACGGCAGGGTGGATATTCTGATCAATAATGCCCTGCCCTTTATGAAGGGTATCGACAGCTGTTCCTATGAGGAATTCAATTATGCGCTGAAGGTTGGCGTAACGGCGCCTTTTTATCTGACAAAGCTGTTTCTGCCTTATTTTTCCGAAGGGGCAAGCATCATCAATATGTCCTCCAGCAGAGATCGTATGAGCCAGCCCTATACGGAAAGCTATACAGCAGCCAAGGGCGGCATTGCGGCACTGACCCATGGGCTGGCGGTGAGCCTTGCGGGAAGGGTGCGGGTGAACTCCATTTCTCCCGGCTGGATCGATACGGATTATGCGGAATATGACGGCGCAGATGCGGCACAGCATCCTGTGGGACGGGTAGGAAACCCGATGGATATTGCCAATATGGTACTGTTTCTCTGCTCGGAAAAGGCAGGATTCATCACAGGGGAGAATATCTGTATTGACGGCGGTATGACCAAGCAGATGATCTACCACAATGACTGCGGCTGGAAACTGGAGATTTAAAAAGGAAAATGCTATCTCTTTTGAGATAGCATTTTTGGTTTGGAAGCTGATATCAGATTGTTTCGCTTCGCTCCCACAATCTGTCCCAATATTCGTAAATCGCCGATCGGCTTCTTTGCTCATATTGGGGCGTGCAACAAGGTCATAAAGTTCCCTGCAGATAAATCTGCGGAAGCGTTATGACTTTGTTGTTCTGTATCAGTACATGATCACCGCACGCACAGGGCAGACGGGGCTGCAATAGCCGCAGGTCAGGCATTTTTCGTGATCCACCTCTGCCAGTCCGTTTTCCCCCCAGTAGATCGCACCGGCGGGGCAGGCATTTTTGCAGGCGCCGCAGCCCTCGCAGTCCTCATGGTTGATATGGACTTTTTTCTTGGATACATCGGGGTTATAGTCCTTGGGCATGGAGCCGTCAAGATAATGGAGGAGGTCATCCACCTCTGTGGTTTTGCCGAAGCCGATCATAACGGAATCGATCTCCTGCTGAGAGAAGATATAGTTCAGTGCCTCCTGATAGCTGCCCGTCAGTCCGCCGCCGCCAAAGGCTTTCATGGAGAAGACGCCCTTGCCCGCCTCTTTGCAGGCACGGATGGATTCCATCATTTCTTCTCTGGAGGCAAACCGATCGCCTTTGCGGATGCCGAGGCCGGCATAATTGATGAGGGGGAAGACTACATCCAGTTCGGGGATGGAAGCGGCAGCCATGCAGATATCTACATGATGGGTGGAAAGGCCGATGGCACGAACCAGACCCTTTGCCTTGGCATCCTTCAGGGCTTCCCATGCCTGTGCCCGTTCCTCTAATTGTCCCGAGCGGACTTCGTGCATCAGGAAAATATCGATGACATCACGGTTCAGTTCCTTTTGTGCTTCCAAAATGGCTTCCGTCATGCCTTCATAATCGGCAGCGAGGGATTTGGAGCAGATAACGATATCCTCAAAGCCGCCCTCCTTCAATGCTTCGCTGATATAGGGGTATGCCCGATAATACTGGGCGGTATCGATGAAATTGATGCCATGGCTGAAGGCGTATTTTATGATTTCGGCACCTTTTTCCACAGGCAGAGCCAGCTGGCTGGGGCCGATGGGCAGCACACCGAAGCCGACGATGCTCACTTCGATGCCTGTATTGCCTAACATTACTTTTTTCAAAATTAGTTCCTCCTTAATGTAAGAAGTTTGATTCCATTTGATTATAAGGCAAGCATAAGAAAAAGAAAAGGCTTTCCCAAAATGAGAAAGCCTGATTATTTATATTTCCTTGCAGGAACGATAGTTTCTGCCATTA
>JAUNCB010000311.1 GCA_030526765.1 Bacillota bacterium | reverse complement strand
AAAAAGGGGGACATATAATGGAAAGGGCAAGACAGTTCGTGTCTGCAATCATTGCTGGTATGCTGATCGGTATGGGGGGTACTGTGTATCTTTCACAATCCAATCCTGTCGTTGGCAGCTTCCTGTTTGCCATCGGTCTGTATACGATCGTAGCATTTCAGCTTCATCTGTTTACCGGCAAAATCGGTTATACACCATTCCAGCAGCCTATCTATGCCATTGAACTGGCAATTACATGGTTTGGCAATCTGCTGGGAACCGGTCTCACTGCTTTAATGGTAAAAAACAGTCGTATCGGGGCTGCGCTGGTAGAAAAGGTTATGGGTATCGCTGAAGTGAAGCTGGCAGATAATTTTCTGAGCATTTTTCTGCTGTCCATCTTCTGTGGTATGCTGATGTTCATTGCGGTAGACTGCTATCGGAACATTCAGGGCTCCACACTTCGCTTCATCGGTGTTTTTGTTCCTGTTATGGTATTTATTCTGAGCGGCTTTGAGCACGTTATTGCGAATATGTACTATTTCAGTCTTGCAGGCGTATGGAGCGGTCATTGCGTTATGTCCATCGTTGTAATGACACTAGGCAATGCTGTGGGCGGCATGCTGATTCCTGTATATCTGAAAGTATTTAAAATAAGAGAAAAATAATCTGGTGGGAGGATATCCTCCCACATTTTTTATAGGTGAATTATGGAACAATTAAAGGAAATCGTAATTCCTCTGCTGGAGTGGTTTCAACTGAACAAACGGGACCTTCCCTGGAGGAAAACGAAAGAGCCATACCACATCTGGCTTTCCGAGATCATGCTGCAGCAGACAAGAGTGGAAGCGGTAAAGCCATATTATGAACGGTTTCTGCAAACACTGCCCACCATTCGGTCTCTGGCGGAGGCCGATGAGGAAACCATACTGAAGCTGTGGGAAGGCCTTGGCTATTACAGCCGTGTGCGCAATATGCAGAAGGCTGCCAATCAAATCATAACAGAGCATCAGGGTATTTTTCCTTCCGATCATGCGTCTATTCTGAAGCTGAAAGGGATCGGCCCCTATACGGCAGGTGCCATCGGCTCCATTGCCTTTGGTCTGCCTGTGGCAGCAGTAGACGGAAATGTGTTGCGTGTGATGAGCCGTATCACTGCAGATGCATCCGATATTTCTCTTGCTTCCACAAAAAAGGCATGGGAGGAAAAGATAACGGAAATCATGCCGCCGCATGGATCGGGCGACTTTAATCAGGCATTGATGGAGCTGGGAGCAACGGTCTGTCTTCCAAACGGAATGCCCCGCTGCGATATCTGTCCTGTCAGAAAATTCTGTCAGGCATATCGTAGTAATACCATACAGATTTATCCCGTAAAAGCCGAAAAAAAGGCACGCACACAGGTTTCTCTGAATGTATTTTTCTGCGTTTATAAGGATCGGATCGCCATCCGAAAACGACAGGAAAAGGGTGTTCTTTTTGGACTATGGGAATTACCAAATGTGGAAAGAGATTGTGCAATTCCCATGGTTTTACAGGAAATCGGTATTTCCCAGGCGGAGATCACTCCCATGAAAGCACAAAAACATATCTTTACACACATAGAATGGCAGATGGATTGCTATTATATCAAGGTAAAAGAAAAACCAGAAGGAGAACTCCTCTGGGTCACAGAAGAAGAAATGGAATCTGCCTATGCTTTGCCTTCCGCTTTCCGAAAAATATGGATAGAGGGTATAGAGACGAAAAAGAACGCAGAATAAACAAAATTTTCCTATTATGTTTGTGATTATGCACAAAAAATCCTGTTTTTCTTTCTTGAATTAAGAATTTGAGCCTCTTGCAATCTACAGAGAAATCCGATATAATATCCTATTATATACCTATGAAAAACAGGAGTATGCCATGAAAACGGAAAATACCATCTCTGTGCGCAGAGCAATACAGGAAGATAAAGAAGCTTTTAAACAATTATGGAGCCTTTGCTTTGAAGACAGCAATGCTTTTCGCAGCTGGTTTTTCGAAAATCGCTTCAGACCAGATTATTCTGTTGTTCTGGAAGC
>JAUNCB010000044.1 GCA_030526765.1 Bacillota bacterium | reverse complement strand
CCTGCAGTACCTCCTGCACCAGTGCATTGTCGCCTACCAGAAACCAGAAATCATTGGCACCGAAGCATTTTACGCCCTCGGGGATGGCTGCTGCGGAAAGATCGCCCTTCACATAGGCCTTTACAGGTGTTGCTTTCTTTGCGTCCTTGATATATTTTGCAATTTCATAGGGATTTGTCATATCGTAATCCATGGGAATTCCCTCCTTTTCATTGATAAAAAAATTTTTTTATGAAATGATTATATACGAAAATCGTTGTATTTCCAATACTTCGTTGACAAAAAAGAAAAAAGATGGAAAGATAGAGAAAGAATCCGAAAAAAGCAGTGCTTTTGCAAATCAGAGTCGGGGAAAGGATCTCCCCGATCGGGTTTGGGGGGAAGCCCCCAAAAAGGAGGAAAGACAATGGTAAATGCATTAAGAAAAATCAGACGAGATCTGCATCGGATCCCCGAAGCGGGTCTGCAGGAATATAAAACCGCCCGGTATATCCGTGAAAAGCTGACGGAATGGGGCGTAGCCTATGAAAACTGGCTGGAAACGGCAGTTGTGGCTGTTTTTGGCGAAAGAGGCGAACGGGAAACCGTTGCCTTTCGGGCGGATATCGACGGGCTTCCCGTAACGGAAACACCAAAGGAATATGCCTCTGCCCACCTTGGCTGGATGCATGCCTGCGGTCATGACGGGCATGCGGCAATGCTGCTGGGGCTGGCGCAATATCTTTCGGAGCATCCCGCCTGTTATCAGGACAGACAGATCATCCTGATTTTCCAGCCTGCGGAGGAGGGCCCCGGCGGAGCAGGGCTTCTTATGGAAGCGGGTCTGCTGGAGAAATTTCAGGTGAAAAAAATTATTGGCTGCCACATTTTCCCCCAGGTGGAGCAGGGAAAGGTTGCCTGCCGTAAGGGGGCAATGATGGCAAGAAACGGCGAGGTAGACATCATCATTCGGGGAAAAAGTGCCCACGGGGCACAGCCACAGCTGGGCAGCGATGCAGTGCTGGCAGCAGGAGCGGTCATCACTGCCATCCATACCATCCTCAGCAGAAACGTTTCCCCTCTGGACAGCGGTGTGCTGACCTTCGGCACCATCCACGGCGGCGAGGCCTGCAATATCATTGCGGGAGAGGTAAAGCTGGAGGGAACCATGCGTGCCTTCAGTGATGCCGCCTATGAAACCATGGAGCGCCGTGTGCATGAAGTGGTGCAGGGTGTGGCGGCTGGCTATGGCTGCACGGGAGAAGCCGTATTCCGCCATATGTATCGTGTGGTGGATAATGACGGGGCTCTGGTGCAGGCACTGGAGGAGGTCTGCGGCGAATGCTACGAGGAAACACCCCCCTATATGCTGGCGGAGGATTTTTCCCTTTATCAGACAGCCATCCCCGGTATGTTTTTCTTTTTAGGCAGCGGGGCAGAGGGGAAAAATGCACCCCTCCACAGCGCAGACTTTGATTTCAATGAGGAGATCCTTGTGACAGGTGTGGAAACCTATGTGAAATTACTGGAAAAAATTTAATGCATCCTTGTTTAGAATAAGAAATGAAAAAGGAAGAGAAACGAAATGGTATGGTTTCTCTTCCTTTTTTATATGGTTTTTGATACGCCGTGGATGCAAAAAAACATCCGACGCAGCAGAGACACGGGGAGTGTCTTTTGCGGGGATGTTTTCCAAAATCTTATTTGATTCGTTTTTTCAGGCATCAAATTTTCGGATGCAGGCAATGCCGATGGGTGTGGGGCCTGTGTGCACCCCGATGGTGCAGCCGATCTGATAGCGTTCCACCTGACCCGTGAAGCCCAGTGCCTGCATTTCTGCCTCCACCTCTTTGTGGAAGACATCGTATTCCGCTGCATCGTGGCCTTTTCCGGTACAGATACGGTAATCATTGATGTTTTTGTCTGCGAAGAAAGCTTTGGCATCCTCCATGAATTTTCGGATGGATTTCTTTCTGGCACGGGCAATGCCTGCAGCCTGCAGCTCTCCTTCGTACAGATGGATGATGGGCTTGATCTTCAGCGCAGATGCAGCCTGTGTCAGCACCTTGCCGATGCGCCCGCCCTTTTTCAGATAGCTCAGATCTCCTGTGGTGAAGAAGATACGGGAGGTCATTTTCAGTTCCTCCAGCTTTTCCACAGCATCCGTAAAGGAAAGCCCTGCTTCTGCCATGCGGGCGGCCTCTGTTACCAGAAGTCCCTCCTGCACTGTGGCGGAGCAGCTGTCGATGACGGCGATCCTGCAGTCGGGGTATTCCTCCATCAGAGCCTCTGCCGCCAGATTTGCACTCTGGAAGGAGCTGCTGAACTTACTGGTCAGGTTCAGATAGATGATGTTTTCTCCTTTTTGGGCATGGGGCAGGAATGCCTCGTAAAAATCCACCTGAGTGGGCATGGAGGTTTTGGGGTAAATATCGGGATTCTCAGCCATTTCTCTGTAAAAATCCTCGGCGTTTACCTCCAGACGATCTTTCCGATAGGTTTCCCCGTCGAAGGAAACATAATAGGGCACGATGCCGATGCCGTATACCTGTTCCTGCTCTGTTGAAATATCACAGGAACTATCACTCATGATGTGAAACCGCATAAGCTTTTTCCTCCTGTCATAAATAAAATATGGTCTGCTGACGGGAGCCCTGTGCCTCTTTTTTCATCAGAAAAAGGGGGCTTCCCGAAGCATTGTAGCACATCTTATCATAATTGTTTCCAAAAATCCAGTATTTTACATCGTTTTATTCTAAAAATAATTGACGAAAGAATAGTTTTAGTTTAAAATCAAATTCGTATTGTATATAAGAAAAAGATTTCCATCATTTTGGAAGGAAGGGGCGTCACAATGAAGGCGGTTACGGGACGAGAGATCGTGGTCGAGCTGATGGAGCTTGGAGCGGTGATCGGACATTGGAACAAGAAATACAGCACGAAGGAAAATCTGACCAGAAAGCTGGATGAGCTGGGGCTGACGGTGCATCAGGTGGAGCTGATGGGCTTCATGCGGTCGAATCCGGAGCTGAATACGGTTTCGCAGCTTTCCCATGAGCTGTTCATCAGCAAGGGAAGCCTTTCTCTGATGCTCACCAAGCTGCAGGCAGCGGGCTTTGTGCAGAAGACTGCTCCCGCAGGGGCGGATGACGGCAGAAAGGTCTATCTTGCGCTGACCGAAAAGGGCGCAGAAGCCGTGGAGGATGTGCGGAACACAATGTTAGACAGTGCCTCGGGCGTTTTTGACGAAATGGACGGAAAAAGACGGCAGATGTTTTATGCCAAGGTGATGGAATTAAAGGAATTGTTTGATATAGGAGGATGGAAAGAATGAAGAAAAGATTACTGATCGCCCTGTCCCTGTGTATGGCAATGGGTACAGGCTGCGGGAAGGAAGCGGTAGAGGAAGAAAAGGTGCTGCGCTCCGTAGAGACACAGACCGTAGGGAAATCCGAAATCGCCAGCCAGTTTGCGTATACCGGGAAGGCGGCAGCCTCCAGAATGGTTTCCGTGGTGCCCACTGTGCCCGGTAAGGTAACAGATTTTCGCTTTGATGTGGGTGATGCTGTAACAGAAAATGCGGTGCTGTTTACCATTGATACCATAGACCTGCAGAACAATATGCGTTCTCTGGAGGCAAGCTACAATGTGGCGAAGCTGGCAAGGGATAATGCAAAAACAGCCTTTGAAAACAATCAGATCCTCTTTGATGAGGGGATCATTTCCAAGACGGAATACGATCAGATCAAATATCAGTATGATGCGGCAGAAGCACAGCTCACATCCATTCAGGTGCAGATGGATACCCTGAATAAGAATATTGCAGACTGTGCGGTAAAATCTCCTCTGACAGGTGTGGTTGCCACAAGAGGTGTGGAACGGGGCGGTTTTGCCTCCAATGCAGCACCTGCCTATACGGTGATGGATCTGTCCGTGATCAAGGTTGAGGTAGGTGTTTCCGAGCAGGTGCTGAACAGCATTCATATCGGGGATTCTGTAGATGTGCTGATGACAGCCGTTTCCGAGTTGCCTCTGGAGGGGAAGGTTTCCACCGTTGCTCCCGCAGCAGGTCAGACAGGGATGTATACCGTAAAGATCGAGCTGGATAATGCAGACGGCATGATCAAGGCGGGCATGATGGCTGAGGTAAGCTTTACAGCGGAAAAGGCAGAGGATACTATTGTTCTGCCTCGTAATGCAGTGCTTACCAAGGATGACGAAACCTATGTATATGTTGTGGAGGACGGCGCAGCGAAGAAGGTCAATGTAGAACTGGGCATCGAAGCGGCGGATACCATTGAGATCGCAGGCGGTCTGAAGGACGGCGATGCAGTTATCGTGAAGGGTCAGACCTATGTTTCCGACGGGGAAGCGGTAAACGTACTGAATGTTTCTGCACAAACAGAAGCATCTGCAGAAACAAAAACGGGGGCAGCCGAAGAAAATAAAGAAGAAAAAGAAGAAGAAAAGGGGGAATAATCTGTGTTCTCCAGACTTTGTATCCGAAAACCCGTAACCACCGTCATGGTAACGCTGATGGTGTTTATTGCCGGCATTGTGTCCTACATGAATCTGGATCAGGCACTGATGCCCAATGTTGATCTGCCCATTGCCGTTGTTGCAACGACCTATGTGGGTGCATCTCCCGAAGAAATTGAAAATCTGATCTCCAAGCCTCTGGAGGAGGGGATGGGCTCTATTTCCAATGTGGAAACCATCACATCCTTCTCTGCGGCGAATATGTCCATGGTACTGCTGCAGTTTGTGGACGGCACCGATATTGATATGGCTGCCGTGGATATGCGGGATAAGCTGGATCAGATCAAATCCTCTCTGCCTGATGCGGCAGGCGATCCTATGGTCGTGAAAATGGACATGAATGCGATCCCCATTACACTGGGGGTCAAAGCAGAAAATTTAGACCTGAATGCCCTCCACGAAATGCTGGAGGATAATGTAGTGAACCGACTGGAGCGTATCGAAGGGGTTGCTTCCGTCAGTCTTTCCGGCGGTATCGAGCGTGAGATCCGTGTGACTGTCGATCCGACGAAGATGGCGGGCTATGGACTGACCAC
Source organism: Bacillota bacterium (assembly GCA_030526765.1). GTDB lineage: Bacteria > Bacillota > Clostridia > Lachnospirales > Anaerotignaceae > Anaerotignum_A. The sequence continues at coordinate 2,826 of JAUNCB010000044.1, read as the reverse complement.
AAATACCATTTCCGGTATTCTGGCGGCGGAAAATATGAACCTGCCCTCCGGCTCCCTTTCTCAGGGGGATACCACAGTATCCATCCGTACTATCGGTGAATTCACCTCCATTCAGGATATCCAGAATCTGCCCATTCCTACAGCCACAGGTGCTGTGGTGCATCTGAGCGACGTTGCCAGAGTGGAAGAGGTGGAAGCAGACAGAAGCTCCTTCTCCTATATCAATGGGGAAAAGGGTATCATTATTTCCGTAGATAAACAGTCCACAGCCAATCTGGTAAAGGTTTCCGATGCCCTGAAGGCGGAAATGGAAGACCTGCAGAAGGACTTCCCCGAACTGGAAATGTATATGCTGACAGATACAGCGGAATATATCGAGCTGTCCCTGTCCAATATCACACAGACAGCCTTCCTGGCGGCGATCATCGCCTTCTTCGTGCTGTTCCTGTTCCTGAAAAATGCGGTTACAGCGGGGATCATCGCAGTTTCCATCCCCACCTCCATCATGGCAACCTTTGCGATGATGTATGTGACCGGCATCAATATGAATATGATCTCCATGGGCGGTGTTGCCATCGGTATCGGTATGCTGGTAGATAACTCTGTTGTTGTTCTGGACAGTATCTATCAGTATTATGAAAGAGGCTATTCCGCATCGGAGGCGGCAGAGGTCGGTGCCAAGGAGGTTTCCATGGCGATCACAGCATCTACGCTGACCACCGTAGCCGTATTTGTACCTCTGGCTCTGACCGGCGGCACCACAGGGGCAATGATGCAGAATCTGTCCTTTACCATCGTATATGCACTGGTGGCTTCCGTAATCGTTGCGCTGACCTTTGTGCCGATGGCATGTGCGCTGCTGTTAAAGAGGGAAGTAAAAACCTTCCAGTGGAAAAATATCAAATTCCTGGCTTTTCTGGATCACTGGGATGCAGCCATTGATATGCTCTCCAGAAAATATGAAGGAATGCTGAAATGGGCACTGGCTCACAGAAAGAAAACCGTTATCAGTGTTGTAGTGGTATTTATCCTGTCTCTGTTCTGTATCCCTCTGGCGGGTATGGACTTTATGGCGGCCATGGATCAGGGCTCTGCCTCTGTGACCGTAACACTGCCAAACGGCACAGATCTGGATACCACAGAGGAAACTACCCTTGAGGTGCTCTATCGCCTTCAGAATATTGAAGAAGTAGACATGGTATATGCCAATGTTGGTTCCGGTATGATGAGTGCCGGCACAAACGCTGCATCCGTTACAGTAAATCTGGTGGAAAAGGCAGACAGAAGCCGCTCTACCGATGAGGTCGTTGCAGAGATCGAAGGTCTGCTGGCAGATATTGCAGGTGCAGAGATCACCGTTGCATCCTCCGATGCGGCTATGGGCTCCATGGGCGGCAGCGATGTGACCATGAATGTATACGGCTATGATTCCAAAACACTGGTAGAAGCGGAAAAAGCACTGGTGGAATATCTGGAAACCATTCCCGGCCTTTCCAAGGTGGAGGGCTCCACAGGGGATACGGTTCCCGAGGCAATGATCACCATCGACAGAGGCAAGGCTTCCCAGTATGGTATCACGACGGCGGCTGTGGCAGGTGCGCTGAATACAGCCATCTCCGGCTCCACCGCAACAGAATATAAGGTAGACGGCACAGAGATCGACGTTGTGCTGCGTTATGATACGGAGCAGGTGAACTACCTGACCGACCTGAATGACCTGACCGTAACCAGCGGTATGGGTACGCAGGTGCCTCTGGGCAATATCGCTACGATCACCATGGGCGAAACCGCTACCACGATCATGCGTGAAAACCAGAAAAACTATATCACCATCAATGCAGATGCCGGCGATATGAGCGGCAATGAAGCACAGGAGCTGGTGATCGATGCCATGAAGGATTTTGAACTGCCCGAGGGCTGTTATTATGAATTCGGCGGCATGATGGAAATGATGAATGAATCCTTCGGTCAGCTGGGTGTGGCGATGGTTGTTGCAGTCCTTCTGGTATATATGATCATGGCTTCTCAGTTTGAATCCCTGCGGTATCCCTTTATCGTTATGTTCTCCATGCCTCTGGCGATCACAGGTGCCATCTTCGGCCTTCTGATCACAGGCAATACCATCACCATGCCTGCCATGATGGGCTTCGTTATGCTGATCGGTATGGTAGTAAATAACGGTATCGTACTGGTTGACTATACAAATCAGCTGATGGATCGCGGCATGAACTGCTATGATGCGCTGACCTCTGCGGGTCCCCGCCGTCTGCGTCCCATTCTGATGACAACGCTGACAACCGTTCTGGGTATGCTGCCTATGGCACTGGCAGCCAGCGAAGGCTCTGAAATGATGCAGGCTCTTGCCATCGGCGTTATCTTCGGTCTGACGCTGTCCACAGTGGTAACACTGGTATTCATCCCCGTTCTGTATATGTGGATGAATGAAAGAAGAAGAAAATCCAATGCAAAACGCACGGCGAAACGAATCGCCAAAGCATCGAAACGCCATGCGGAAGAAATGGCAAAGGGTGCAGCGGAAGCATAAAAGACGGAACACCATGCCCATGATCGGGCATGGTGTTTTTTTCGGTGCAGCCTGCGTTTGATAACGGCGGCAGGGAAGATGGGGACAGTTGTAAAACAGAGGATTCTATGCTAAACTTGCAGTAAGCTTGAAAAACAGAGGAGGGAAATGACATGAAGTGTAAGAAATGTAATGCGGAGCTGCCTGAATATGCGAAATTCTGTATGCTTTGCGGTGCAGAGGTAATAAAGGAACGTATTTGCGGAAAATGCGGACATAAGCTGGAAGAAAATGCGAGATTC